>JAFECZ010000631.1 GCA_018241905.1 Pseudomonadota bacterium | reverse complement strand
GGCGCCGGGCCCGAGCCGATGCGCCGTGCCTTCGGCCGGGCCCGCGCCGTTCTGGTCGCATCAACGCTGGACGAGGTTGTTCCTGTGCTGCGTGCGGTACAGGAGCACGCCATGCAGGGGCGCTGGTGCGTAGGCTTTGTGCAGTACGAGGCGGCGCCGGCATTCGATGCGGCCATGGCGGTGCACCCGGCACAAGGGCCGCTGGCATGGTTCTCGGTTTACGACGAGGCATTCCCCTGGCCCGGCGCGGCCGGCAGCCGCGCCGCCTGCGCACAGCCGCCGCTCGAGTGGCGCCCGAGCCTCGGGCGAGCGCAGTTCGACGAGGCCATCTCGCGCATTCACCAGGCGATCGAGCGGGGCGATGTCTACCAGGTCAACTTCACGGCCGGCATTCATGCGCGGCGCGGCGCATCCGAGGCGGCCCTGCAGCGGCAGGATTCGCTTCGCCTGTTTGCCGCGCTCTGCCACGCGCAGCCCAGGGCCTATGCGGCATGGATCGACACGGGCGCGCAGCAGGTGGTGTCGGTCTCGCCCGAGCTGTTCTTCCACTGGCAGGGCGAGGACATCGTCACGCGCCCCATGAAGGGCACGGCCGCCCGCGGCGCCACGCCGGTGGCCGATGCAGCCGCGGCCGATGCGCTGCGCGCCAGCGCAAAGGAGCGCGCCGAGAACGTCATGATCGTCGACCTGCTGCGCAACGACCTCTCGCGCATCGCGCAGCCCTTCTCGGTGCGGGTGGAGCGCCTGTTCGACGTGGCCGCATGGCCCACTGTGTGGCAGATGACTTCCGACGTGGTGGCGCGCACGCGCGGCGGCACCACGCTGGCGGATGTGTTCGGCGCGCTGTTTCCGTGCGGCTCGGTCACCGGTGCGCCCAAGCTCAGCGCCATGCGCCTGATCCGCGAGCTGGAGCCGCACGCGCGCGGCGTGTACTGCGGCGCCGTGGGGCTGGTGCAGCCCGGCGGCGCGGCCACCTTCAACGTGCCCATTCGCACGGTGACGATGGGCAACGAGGGCCTGGCTTGCGGCATTGGCAGCGGCGTGACCATCGATGCCCACGCGCCGGGGGAGTGGGCAGAATGGCGCAACAAGCGGGCATTCCTCATGCGGGCCAGCGCACCTTTCCAGATTCTCGAAACCCTGCGGCTGCGGGACGGAACCTTCCACAACATCGACCTGCACCTGGCGCGAATGGCCGGTGCGGCCGTCCATTTCGGCTACCGCTTCGACCTGGCGCAGGGCGAGGGCGGCCTTCGGCGCGTGGGCGAGTCGCACGCAAGCGGTGCCTGGCGCGTTCGCCTTCTGCTGGACGCGGCAGGCAGCTTCGAGGCCCAGGCCTTTGCGCTGCCGGCTTCACCCCAGCGGGCGGCCCTGCAACTGGCGAGCCGCCCCATCGAGGAAGCCGACAGCGAGTTCGTCCGCTTCAAGACCACGCGCCGCGATCACTACGAGGCCTTTGCGCCCACAGACCCGCAAGCCTTCTTCGACACGCTGCTGTGGAACGAGCGCGGCGAGATCACCGAGTGCACGCGGGGCAACGTCGCCTTCCTGATCGACGGGCGCTGGGAGACGCCCGCGGCCTCCTGTGGCCTGCTGCCCGGCATCGAGCGGAGCCGCTTGCTGCTGGAGGGGCGCCTGTGCGAAGCGGTGATTCGCCGGGAAGACCTTGGACAGGCCCGCGCAGTTGCCTTCATCAACAGCCTGCGCGGCTGGATCGATGCGACGGTGGCGCTCGATGCCCCCGCCTGATCAGTACTTCCAGAAGATCCGCTGCAGCTCCTTGGTGTCGTGCGTTTTGGTCATGGCCAGTGCCAGCAGGATGCGCGACTTGCCCGGCGTCTGGTCCTCCGCCACCACATAGTCGTTCTTGTCGTCGTTCGTCTCGCCGTTGCGCACGGTGTAGCCGTAGGCCAGGCGCGTGGTGCGCACCAGGACGATGCCCTTGGCGCGCGCCTCCTTCAGCGGTGCGTCCATGTAGTCGGGCACGCTGCCGGCGCCGAACCCCGCCCACACCAGTCCCTTCGTTCCCGAGGAAATGAACGCGTCCATGGCGGTGCGGTTCATGTTGCCGTAGGTATAGACCACGTTGGTCTCGGGCATGGCCTGGATCTGCTCGATGTCGAATTCGGACTGCGTGGTGTGCGGGCGGATCGGCGCGCGATAAAAGCGCGGCTCGCCTTCCACCACCATGCCCAGCGGGCCGTATTGCGATCGGAAGGTCTCGACCTTCAGGCTCTGGGTCTTGATCACGTCGCGTGCGCTGTGGATCTCGTCATTCATCACCACCAGCGTCCCCAGGCCCGCGGCCTGCTTGCTGGCCGCCACGATCACCGAGTTGTAGACGTTCAGCGGCCCGTCCGCGCTCAGCGCCGTGGCCGGTCGCATGGCCCCCGTCAGCACCACCGGCTTCCTGCTCTTGAGCGTGAGGTTGAGGAGGTAGGCGGTCTCTTCCATGGTGTCGGTGCCGTGGGTGATGACCACGCCGTCGACGTCATTGGACTTGAGCAGCTCGGACACGCGCCGCGCCAGCTTGAGCCAGCGCTCGTTGTTGAAGCTCTCCGAGCCGATCTGCAGCAGTTGCTCGCCGCGAACATTGGC
>JAFECZ010000630.1 GCA_018241905.1 Pseudomonadota bacterium | reverse complement strand
TTCTTCACCATCACGCTGCCGGGGGCCAAGTACGGCCTCATTTCCGCGGCGCTCCTGTGCGCGACGCTGGTCATCACCGACTTCGGAATTCCCAAGGTGGTAGGCGGCAATTTCAACGTGCTGGCCACCGATGTGTTCAAGCTGGTGATCGGGCAGCAGGACTTCCAGCGCGGTGCGGTGGTGGCCTTGCTGCTGCTCACGCCGGCGGTGCTCACCTTTGCGGTGGACCATTTCGTGCAGCGAAAGCAGAACGCCGCGCTGTCGGCCCGCGCGGTGGCACTGGTGCCAAGGCGCTCGCCGCGCTTCGACCGCGCGATGACGCTCTACTGTGCGCTGATCGCCGCGCTCATGCTGGCCATGTTCGGCATGGCGGTGTTTGCATCCTTTGCCAAGCTGTGGCCCTACAACCTCGCGCCGAGCCTGGACCACTACGTGGCCGGCCTGGTCGACGCGGGCCTGGGCGAAGCCCTGTGGAACAGCGTCAAGATGGCCCTTGGCACGGCGGTGTTCGGCACGGTCGTGGTCTTTATCGGCGCCTACCTGCTCGAGAAGACGCGCGGGCTCGACGGCGTGCGCACGCTGGTGCGGCTGATGGCCATGCTGCCGATGGCGGTGCCGGGCCTCGTGCTGGGCCTGGGCTACATCTTCTTCTTCAATGCGCCGAGCAATCCACTCAATGGCCTGTACCAGACCATGGCGCTTCTGGTGCTGTGCACCACGGTGCACTTCTACACCACGGGCCACCTCACCATGGTGACGGCGCTCAAGGCCATCGATCCGGAGTTCGAAGCCGTGTCCGCATCGCTGAAGGTGCCGTTCTACAAGACCTTCTGGCGGGTGACGCTGCCCATCTGCCTGCCCACGCTGCTGGACGTGTCGCGCTACTTTTTCATCAACGCGATGACGACCATCTCGGCCGTGGTCTTTCTCTATTCGCCCGACACCAAGGTGGCCGCGGTGGCCATCCTGAACCTGGACGAAGCCGGGGAAACGGGGGCGGCCGCGGCCATGGCGGTGCTGATTGCGGGGGTGTCCATCGTGGCAACTCTGCTGTACCTGGCCGTGGGCAAGCTGCTGGAGGCCCGGACCCAGGCCTGGCGAGGCGCTGCGCGCAGCTGAGCGTGCTCAGCCCAGGTCGGGGCGCTCGCGCAGGAAGCGCGCGAAGCGCGGCAGGCCGTTGTCGGTGCTGCCGTTGTAGCGGTAGCTGACCCAGCTGCCCACTGCCGGCGGCGTGCGCCGCTGCGCGTCGGTGAAGCCGGAGCCCAGCTTGAAGCGGTGGCCATCGGGCATTTCAACCACAAGGGCGCCCATGCGGCCGGTATGGCGGCCCTTGCCCTCGACATAGGCGACCACGCGGGCATCGGCATCGTCGAAGGTCTTGACCTTGAGCAGGTCGTTGCTGCGCTCGGCGCGGTAGATCGCGCTGCCCCGGTGCAGCATGAGGCCCTCGCCGCCGCCGCGAACCGTGCGTTCGAGCAGGGCCTGCAGGTCTTCATGCGTGGTGGCGCGTTGCTGCGGCACCGGTACGAGCCAGGGCGCGGCCGTGACGGGCAGCAGGCGCCGCAGGACGGCCAGGCGCTGCGTGAAGGTGCCGGACTGCTGCGGCAGGTCGAACACCATGAAGCGGACCTCGCGCCATGCGGCGTCGTTGGGCGCCTGGCTGCGAACGGTGGACACGGTCTGCTCGAACTTGCCACGGCCAACCCATATCTCGCCGTCCATGGGCTGGCGCGGCCAGTTGGCGGTGAACCAGGCTGGCACCGCCACCTTCTCGCCGCTGCGAAGCAGCAACTGCTTGCCGTCCCAGTAGCCGCGCACGCCGTCGTACTTTTCGCTGACCCAGTAGTCGGTCAGCGGCGTGCCGGGCTGGTACACCGCGGCCAGCATCAGCGCCGGCGCGGCCGCCAGCGCCTTGGTGAGCGGCGCGGCAGCGCCCAAGGCAGCAAGCAGGAACGAACGGCGAAGCATCGACATGGGGAAACGGGAAGACGAATAGGGGAGGAAGGGCGAGGGCCTGGGGCCTCGCAATGCCCGGGTGCCGGGCAGCCCCTATTGTCGGTCGGCAACGGTCGCCATCACGGGGTGAGGGCCGTTGCCGAACGCGCCAAACGCGGCGAAATCCGCAGATTCCGTCGCCGCCTGGCGCCTTTGTCCGACTCAGGTCTCGGCCATGCCGCCCACGACGTTGCTGAAGCCGCCGTCGACGTAGGTGATTTCGGCCGTCACGCCGCTGGCCAGGTCCGACAGCAGGAAGGCGGCGACGTTGCCCACTTCCTCGATGGTCACGTTGCGGCGGATGGGCGCCACCTCGGCCACTGCCGAGAGCATCTTGCCGAAGCCCTTGATGCCGCTGGCGGCCAGCGTCTTGATCGGGCCGGCGCTGATGCCGTTCACGCGCATGCCCTTGGGGCCGATCGACTCGGCCAGGTAGCGCACCGAGGCCTCCAGGCTGGCCTTGGCCAGGCCCATGGTGTTGTAGTTGGGCAGCGCGCGCTCGGCGCCCAGGTAGGTGAGCGTGAGCAGGGCCGACTTGTCGTTGAGGTAGGGCAGGGCCGCCTTGGCCATGGCCGGGAAGCTGTAGGCGCTGATGTCGTGCGCCACCTTG
>JAFECZ010000062.1 GCA_018241905.1 Pseudomonadota bacterium | reverse complement strand
AGGACCTGGTCGACTGGGTCGGCCAGGGCGCTGTCGGCATAGTGCCGTCGGCCTGGGAGGAGCCCATGGGCGGCGTGGCCATCGAACTGATGGCCGCGGGGCGCGGCCTCATCGTCTCCGAGCGTGGCGGCCTGGCCGAATGCGCCGGCGACGCCGGGTTGCTTTTTCCGAACGGCGATGCAAATGCGCTTGCCGCGTGCATGCTCCGCATCCTGTCCGAGCCCCAGTTGCGCCACACGCTGGGCCAGCGCGCCCTGCAGCGCGCCGAGCGCTTTGCGCCCGGGCGCTTTGTCGATCAATACGTCGAGCTGCTGCGCAGCGTGGCCAAGACAGCCTGATCAGCCGCCGCCAAGGATCTCGCGCAGCGCGCCGACCAGCGTCGTGCATTGCTCGCGCGTTCCGATGCTGATGCGCAGGTACTGGTCGATGCGCGGCTGCCTGAAATGCCGCACCAGCACCTTGCGCTCGCGCAGTCCGGCAGCCAGTCGTGCAGCGTCGCGCCCCGGATGGCGCGCAAACACGAAGTTGGCCTGCGAAGGCAGCACGTCGAAGCCCAGGTCTTCGAGCGCCAGCACCAGGCCTTCGCGCGTGTCCACGACTGCATCGCGCGTCTTGCAGAACCATGCCTCGTCTTCCAGCGCCGCCACCGCGCCAGCCTGCGCCAGGCGGTCGAGCGGATAGGAGTTGAAGCTGTTCTTCACCCGGGCGAGCGCGTCGATCAGGTGCGCCTGACCGCAAGCGAAGCCCACGCGCAGTCCGGCCAGCGAGCGTGACTTTGAAAGCGTCTGCGCCACCAGCAGATTGGGATGGCGGCCGATCAGGGACAAGGCGCTTTCCCCGCCGAAGTCGACATAAGCCTCGTCGACCAGCACCACGCGGCTGGGGCAGGCCTGCAGCACGGCCTCGATGTCGGCCAGCGGCAGTCCGATGCCGGTGGGCGCATTGGGGTTGGCCAGCACGATACCGCCGCAACCCGATGCCGCGCGGGCGCAAAGTGCGGGGACGTCGATGCGCAGGTGCTCGTCGACCGGCTGCAGGTCCACCTCGATGCCATACAGCTGGGCGTACACGCGATAGAACGTGTAGGTCACGTCGGGCACCAGCAGCGGCTGCGCCTGCTGGAAAAATGCGAAGAAGGCATGGGCGAGCACTTCGTCCGAGCCGTTGCCCGCAAAGACCTCCGAGGCCTGCAAGCCGTGCCGGCGCGCAATGGTCTCGCGCAGCTGCACCGACTCCGGGTCGGGATACAGCGCCAGCGCGTCGCCGGCCGCGTGCGCAATGGCATCCAGCACGGCCGGCGAAGGCGGATAAGGGTTCTCGTTGGTGTTGAGCTTGACCAAGCCCTCGATGCGGGGCTGCTCGCCGGGCACGTAGGGCTGCAGCGCACGGATGCGCGGGCTCCAGAAATCCTGAAGAGACACTTGCGTCAACCCAGCAGCCGGGCCAGGGTGAGCAGGGCAAGCAGCACCAGCCACATCACCACCGAGCGCCACACCAGCCCGACGACGCTGCGCAGGTGCGCCGGCTCGGGCTCCCTGCCCGGCGTGCTGCCGCTGTCGGGCGGCAGCGTGCTGATGATCGAATCTCCGGCCTGCGCCTGCTGCAGCGGGTCGACGACCGCCTCGCTGCGCAGCGTGCCGCCGCCCAGGCGCACATTGAGCGCGCCCGAGGTGGCGGCCAGGATGACGCCGTCGTTCTCGTTGGGAAAGCGGTCGGCATCGTTGCGCCAGCAGTCGATGGCCTCTTCGAAGCTGCCCACCACCGCAAAGCCGAGGGCGGTGATGCGCGCCGGCAGCCAGTCGATCAGGTCCCAGGCCCGCTGCGACGCGTGCTGCACATGGCTGCTGGCCGGTTGCAGCGCGCTGGCACCCTTGTTGGACCAGTAGCGCGCCACGAACTCGCTCATGCGGTAGAACACGGCGCCGGCGGGGCCCAGGCCGACCGCCGCCAGGATGGAGAACCAGGCCAGCACCCCGAACACGTGGCGATGCGCCGCAATGACCGAATGTTCGATGACGTGGCGCACGATCTCGCTGCGCGGCAGGTTGGCCGCGTCGATGTGCTGCCAGTGCGCCAGCAACGAGCGCGCCAGCGGTTCGTCGCCCTCTTCGAGCGCGTCGCGAATACCGGTGAAGTGGTGGCTGAACTGCCTGAAGCCCAAGGTAACGTACAGCAGCGCGATATTCCAGAGCACCGCAAAGGGCAGGCCCAGGGTAAGGATCAGCGCCCAGTGGATGCCCAGCGCCGCCGCCGTCGGCACCAGCACCGCCAGGCCCCATGCCACCCAGCCGTGCTGGGGCTTGCCTGCGTCGAAGTTGCGGCTGATCCAGCGCGTCCAGTCGAGCACGCCTGCATACACCGGGTTGTGATAGCCCAGGGGACGCACCTGTTCGATGAGCAAGGCGCACAGGATGGCGAAAAAACTCATGCTCCGATGATAGCGACAGGCCCCAGCAGCATTGCCGGCGCCTCAGGCAACGAGGAAGCGATAGAAGTTGCGCAGCATGCCGGCGGTGGCGCCCCACACGAAACGCTCGTGGGGACCGTCCTGGTAGGGCATGGAAAACCATTGGCGCGCATTGAGGCCCTCGCCCACCATCGCATGGCGGCGGTGGTTCGCCGGGTTCATCAGGAAATGCAGCGGCACCTCGAAGGCGTCGGCCACTTCGTAGGGATTGAGCGTGAGCTCGAACCCCGGCCGCACGAGCGCCACCACCGGCGTGACCTCGAAGGAAGTGATGGTGGTGTAGGTGGGCAGGCTGCCAAGAACCTCGATGTGGTCGGCCGAGAGGCCCACCTCCTCCCACGCTTCGCGCATCGCCGCCGCGGCGATGTTGGGGTCGGTCGGATCCACGCGCCCCCCCGGGAAGGCAACCTGGCCCGAGTGCGTGCTGAGCTTGGACGAGCGCTCCGTCAGCAGGACGGTGGGCGCCTCCGGGCGCAGCACGATCGGGATCAGCACTGCCGCCTTGGCCGGCATCCGGCCGTCCAGCTTGGGCTCGCGCCGCACCTCCGGCGTCCATTGCGGCGGATGGGCAAAGCGTTCGCGCAGGGCCTGCGCCGTCAGACGCGCAAGCTCCACGGCGGGCAGCGCGCTGTCCACCGCCACCACGGGCACGCGATGCGGATCGAAGGTCCGCAGCGAGACCGCGTTGATCGGCTCGGATGGCTGGGCCGTATCGGCGGCAGACGGAGGAACAGGGGCGCTCAAGTGGGGGTTCTTCGTTCTTGGAGGGATTGATTAGGGCAGAAAAGCAAAAAGCCGCCTCGTCGGCGGCTTTTCTGCAAGGGCTATGCGAGCAACGGGTTACTCGGCAGCAGCTGCATTGGCCTTGCCCGGCAGCTTTTCCTTGATGCGAGCCGAACGGCCGCTGCGCTCGCGCAGGTAGTACAGCTTGGCGCGGCGCACGTCGCCGCGGCGCTTGACTTCGATGCCGGCGATCAGCGGGCTGTAGGTCTGGAACGTACGCTCCACGCCTTCGCCGCTGGAGATCTTGCGCACCGTGAAGCCGCTGTTGAGGCCGCGATTGCGCTTGGCGATCACCACGCCTTCGTAGGCCTGCACGCGCTTGCGGTTGCCTTCGACGACGTTGACGCTGACGATGACCGTGTCGCCAGGGGCGAATTCAGGGATCTTGCGGCCAAGGCGCGCAATTTCTTCCTGCTCGAGGGTTTGAATGAGGTTCATGTTTTCCTGCTTGTCGATCATGTCCGCGCTGCACTAAAGGCGGCTTCCTAAAAAAGGTGCCGCGGCCGGCCAGAGGATCGGGGAACCAATGATTATAGCTTTTTTTTGAGCGCCGCCTCGTCCTGCCTGGACAGGCGCCCGGCAGCACGCGCCGCCTCCACCAATTCGGGCCGCCTGGCCTGCGAAATGGCCAGGCGCTGGTCGCGCCGCCAGCGCTCGATGAGCGCATGGTTGCCCGACATCAGCGGCGCGGGCACGGCCTCGCCCCGCCACTGTTCGGGCCGGGTGTAGTGCGGGCAATCGAGCAGTCCGTCCAGCGCCGGATTGAAACTGTCCTGCACGTGGCTGGCCTCGTCGCCCAGCACGCCCGGCTGCAGCCGGGCCACGGCGTCCAGCAGCGCCATGGCGGCAATCTCGCCACCCGACAGCACGAAATCGCCCAGGCTCAATTGATGGGTGACGCGGGCATCGATGAAGCGCTGGTCGACGCCCTCATAGCGGCCACACACCAGCACGGCGCCCGCACTGGCGGCCCATTGCTCCACCACCTCGTGGCGCAGGCGCTCGCCCAGGGGCGAGAAAAGGATCACCGGCGCCCCGTCGTTTCCCCGGGCCGCCTGCGCAGCGTCGAGGCAGGCCGACATCGGCTCGGCCATCATCACCATGCCGGGGCCGCCGCCGAAGGGGCGGTCGTCCACGCGCCGATAGTTGCCGGTGGCGTAGTCGCGGGGGTTCCACAGCACGACCTCGACCTGCTTGGATTCGTAGGCGCGCCGGGTGACGCCGCTTTCGAGAAAGGGCGCGAACAGTTCGGGAAAAAGCGTGAGGACGTCGAAGCGCATGGCGCGGCGCCAGAGCGACCTCAGTAGTCGGCCTGCCAGTCGACCAGGATGGTGCGGCCGGCCAGGTCGACCTTGTCGACGAAGGCACTCACGAAGGGAATCATGCGCTCGACAGGCTTGGCGCCCTCGCCTTGCGCAGGCTGTTCGAGCACCAGCGTGGTCTGCGGGCCGGTGGCCAGCAGTTCGCGCACCGTGCCCAGGGCAACGCCTTCGCGGTTGACCACGGCCAGGCCGATCAGGTCGACCCAGTAGTACTCGTCGTCACCGACCGAGGGAAAGCTCGAGCGCGGCACGAACACGCGCGCGCCGCGCAAGGCCTCGGCGGCGTTGCGGTCGGGCACCTCGGGCGAGGTGGCGACGATGCAGTCGGAATGTTCCTTGGCTTCGCGGATCGGAAGCCGAAACGCACCGGTCGCGCCGGCAGCGGTACCAGGCGGCATGAGAAACCAGCGCTTGGAAGAAAAAAGCGCCTCCGGTTGGGCGCTGTGGGGCAGGACCTTGAACCAGCCCTTGATGCCCCACGCATCGGCAATGCGCCCGACTTCGATGGCGTCCGCCGGCAATTCGGCGGCTTCGAGCTCGGGCAGCATGACCGTCGGCAGCAGCTTAGGCGGCGGCCTTGGGAGCAGCCGAAGCGGCTTGCTTGATCAGGCGGGCAACCGTGGGCGAAGCCTGGGCGCCGACGCTCTTCCAGTAGGTCAGGCGGTCCTGGGCGATGCGGATGCTTTCCTCGCCGCCCTTGGCGGTGGGGTTGTAGAAGCCCAGGCGCTCGATGAAGCGGCCGTCACGGCGCACGCGCTTGTCGGCGACGACGATGTTGAAGAACGGACGGCCCTTGGAGCCGCCGCGCGAGAGTCGAATCACGACCATGATTTATCCTTCGGGTGGAGCTGGCGGAATGTGCTTTTCAAGCACCTGACCACCAAGCAAATTTCCTTCAGCGTTGAGACACGCGACATGGCCACCCGGCCAGCGACACGCTGAAAAGCCTTCGATTATAGCCTGAGCGCTCATTTTTCATGCCACCCACCACCATCCGCGCAAGCCGCGACGAGGACGTCGCTGCCATTTCCGCCATTTACGCCCACCATGTGCTGCACGGCACCGGCACCTTCGAGACCGAGCCACCCTCGCCCACCGACATGGCCGCGCGCCGAGCCGACGTGCTGGCCAGGAACCTGCCCTACCTGGTGGCCGAGCAAGGCGGCAAGGTGCTGGGCTTTGCCTACTGCAACTGGTTCAAGCCGCGGCCGGCCTACCGTTTCTCGGCCGAGGATTCGATCTACATCGCCGACGAGGCACGGGGCCTGGGACTGGGCGCGCAACTGCTGGCTGCGCTCGAGCAGGCCGCGCAAGCGGTCGGCGTTCGCAAGCTGATCGCCGTCATCGGCGATTCGGCCAACGCCGGCTCGGTGGGCGTTCACCGCAAGCAGGGCTTCAGCCACGTGGGCACCATCAAGGACTGCGGCTGGAAGTTCGGGGAGTGGCGCGACATCGTGCTGATGGAAAAAGTCGTCGGTGCCGGCAGCACCACCCGTCCGGAATGAAATCGACCGGGACCTCCCTGCGATGAAAAACAAGACTCTGGCGGCCTGGCTGGCCTTTCTGGGCGGCCCGCTGGGCCTTCACCGCTTCTACCTGTACGGGCTGGGCGACACCCTCGGCTGGCTGCTGCCGATTCCCACTGCGCTGGGCCTGTACGGCATGGAGCGGGCGCGCCAGTTCGGGCTGGACGACGGCTGGAGCTGGGTGCTGATTCCCTTCCTGGGGTTCACCATCGCCGGCTGCGCGCTCACTGCCATCGTGATCGGCCTGACCACGCCCGAGAAGTGGAACGCCAAGCACAACCCGCAGGTGGAGGCGCAGGCGCCTGCCGGGCGCACCGGCTGGCTCACCATCGGCGCGGTGGTGGTGGCGCTCTTCTTCGGCGCCATTGTGCTGATGTCCAGCATTGCCTTCAGCTTCCAGCGCTACTTCGAGCACCAGGTGGAAGAAGGCCGCAAGATGTCGCAGTGAGCGAGCGGGGCCCCGGCAGGGCCCCGGCTCAGAACAGCTGCATGCTGATCCAGTAGGCCACGGCGGCCACGAAGGCCGAGGCCGGAATCGTGAAGATCCAGGCCCACACGATGTTGCCCGCCACGCCCCAGCGCACCGCGCTCATGCGCTGCGAGGCACCCACGCCCACGATGGCGCCGGTGATGGTGTGGGTGGTGGACACCGGAATGCCCAGCGCCGTGGCCAGGAACAGCGTCAGCGCCCCGCCCGTCTCGGCGCAGAAACCGCCCACGGGCTTGAGCTTGGTGATCTTCTGGCCCATGGTCTTCACGATGCGCCAGCCGCCGAACATGGTGCCCAGCGCAATGGCGGTGTAGCAGCTGATGATGGTCCAGGTGGGCGGCGAGGCATCGTTGGCGCCGGCATGGCCGGTGGCAATGAGCAGCATCCAGATGATGCCGATGGTCTTTTGCGCGTCGTTGCCGCCGTGGCCCAGGCTATAGGCACCGGCCGACAGCAGCTGCAGCCGGCGGAACCACCGGTCCACGCGCGACGGCGTGGAAGAGCGGAACACCCAAGCCACCGCCACCATCATCAGCGCGCCCAGGATGAAGCCCAGCACCGGCGAGACGAAGATGAAGGCCACCGTCTTGAGGATGCCCCCGGCCACCAGCACGCTCGAACCTGCCTTGGCCATGACCGCACCGACGATGCCGCCGATGAGCGCATGCGAGGAGCTGCTCGGGATGCCGTAGTACCAGGTGACCAGGTTCCAGGTGATGGCCCCCAGCAAGGCGCCGAACACCACGTGCACATCGACCACCCCGGGCTCGACGATGCCCTTGCCCACGGTGGCGGCAACGCTCAGGTGGAACACCCCGATGGCCACCAGGTTGAAGAAGGCGGCGAACACCACCGCATGCGTCGGCTTGAGCACGCCGGTCGACACCACCGTGGCAATCGAGTTGGCGGCATCGTGGAAGCCGTTCATGAAGTCGAAGGCCAATGCAAGGCCCACGAGCAGGATCACCAACCACAGGCTGGCCTGGATCGTCGTCATGTCGAGGCGCTGCCGATCAGGAGTTCTCGAGGACGATGCCCTCGATCACGTTGGCGACGTCCTCGCACTTGTCCGTGATGGTCTCGAGCAGTTCGTAGATGGCCTTGAGCTTGATGACTTCGCGCACGTCCGGCTCTTCGCGGAAAAGCTTGCTCATGGCGCTGCGCATGACGCGGTCGGCGTCGGACTCCAGCCGGTCGATCTCCTCGCAGGCCTTGAGCGTGGCTTCGGCGGTGGCCGGGTCGGTGATCTTGCCCAGGTACTTCACGGCGTCCTTGACCCGCTCGCAGCACTTGGTCGACAGGGTTGTCAGGCGAGTGATTTCCTCGGTCATCTGCCCCACGTCGTACAGCGCCATGGTCTCGGCCGAGTCCTGGATCAGGTCGGCCACGTCGTCCATGGTGTTGATCAGCTTGTGGATCTGCTCGCGGTCGATGGGGGTGATGAAGGTCTTGTGCAGCAGGCGGTTGACGTCGTGCGTCACGCGGTCGGCAGCGCGCTCGGCGTTGTCGACGTCGCGGTTGTACTGCTCGCGAAGATGCAGGTCGTTGTAGTTCGCCACCAGCTGCTCGAAAGCGCGCGCCGCCTCGACGATGCGCTCGGCATGCTGGTTGAACATCTCAAAAAAATTGCCCTCGCGGGGCAGCAACTTACCGAACATGGCGTGAATCCCGTTTAGTCGTTTTGTGTCGATTTGATGACAGGGCACGAAACCCGGAAGTGTAATTGGCTCGGGAAAACCCGGACAGACGGTTCGTCGGCCACCCCTGGGAGCGCTGCTCCTACAGGCGTGCGATGGCTTGTCCCGCCACGGCGGCGAGTTGCGCATCCGCCACACGGCCGGGCGCGATTTCGGCCAGCGGCACGAGCACGAATGCACGCTGGCTCATCCTCGGATGCGGCAGCGTCAAGGTCGGGGTGTCGAGCACCTGCTCCCCATGGATCAGCAGGTCGAGGTCGAGCGTGCGCGGCGCGTTGCGATAGGGCCGTTCGCGCCCAGCGGCGGCCTCGATGGCCTGCAGGCGGGCCAGCAGGTCCAGCGGCGCCAGGCCGGTGTCGATGGCCACCACGGCGTTGATGAAATCGGGCCCGCCGGCGTCCACCGGCGCGGTCCGGTAGAGCGACGAGCGCGCCACCATGCGGCTTTGCGGCAGGCGGCCCAGCGCCTCGATGGCGTCTTCGACAGACTGGCGCGCATCGCCAAGATTGGCGCCAATGGCGATATAGGCGGTTTCGGTCACGGCGGACTCCTCGTTCGGCCGCCCTGCGGGCGGCCTGCTGGGGCTCACGACTGGCTCGTGGATGCGCCACCGCCGTCGGCGCCGGTGCGCGGCTTGCGGCGGCGACGACGCTTGCGCGGCGCGCCCATGCTGCCTTCGCCACCCTCGCTGCCCTCGCCGCCTTCCGCGGCGGCAGTGGCCCCGGATGCCGGTGCAGCCGTGTCCGAGTCGGAGGCCGCCGCCTCGCGCTTCGGTGCGCGCGTGTGCACGCGCCGGCCCTTGTGCTGCTCTTCGCGCACCTGGTCCAGCAAGTCCTGGCGGCGCACGTCGTCGGCAGTGCTGAACTCCTGCCACCACTCGGCAATGGCTTCGCTCACCTCGCCCACGTCTGCACGCAGGCGCATGAAGTCGAAGGCGGCGCGGAAGCGCGCCTGCTCGACCAGGCTGTAGGGCGTGGAGCCGCTGCGCTTGTCGAAGCGCGGCTGCATCATCCAGATCTCGCGCATGTCCGCGGCCAGCTTGCCGCGGCCCGACACGTCGCCGATGCGTGCGTTGAACACGTCGTCGATGGCGTCCTGCAGTGCCGGAAACGGCGCCTGGCCGCGCTGGCCGTGGCGGCCTTCCATGCGCTGGGCCCAGCCGTCGCGCACGTCTTTCCAGAGCACGCAGGCCAGCAGGAAGCTGGGCGCCACCGGCTTGCCCTCGTTCACCCGGCGGTCGGTGTCTTGAAGGGCGGCCTTGACGAAAGGCAGGTCGGCCCGTTCCACCACCACGTCCAGCAGCGGGTAGATGCCACGCTCCAGGCCCAGGGCGCGCAGCTGCGCCACGGTCGCCAGCGCATGGCCGGTCTGCAGCAGCTTGAGCATCTCGTCGAACAGGCGGCTTTGCGGCACGTCGGCCAGCAGCTTGCTCATTTCGACCAGCGGGGCGGCGGTCTTGGGCTCCAGCTTGAAGCCCAGCGCCGCCAGCTTGGCCGAGAAGCGGATGGCGCGAATGATGCGCACCGGGTCTTCGCGGTAGCGCGTGGCCGGGTCGCCGATCATGCGCAGCACCAGCTTCTTGGCGTCCTTCAGGCCGTTGTGGTAGTCGACCACGATCTGGCGCGCCGGGTCGTAGTACATGGCGTTGACGGTGAAGTCGCGGCGGGTGGCGTCTTCGTCCTGCGGACCCCAGACGTTGTCGCGCAGCACGCGGCCGCTGGCGTCCACCGCATGCTTCATGGCGGCCAGCTCGCCCTTGCTGGTGCGCTCGTTGCCCGAAACCTGCTCGGCGGCCGCGTTGTCCATGTAGGCGCGGAAGGTGGAGACCTCGATCACCTCGTGCTCGCGCCCGCGGCCGTACACCACGTGCACGATGCGAAAGCGCCGCCCGATGATGAAGGCGCGGCGAAACAGCGCCTTGACCTGCTCCGGCGTGGCGTTGGTGGCCACGTCGAAATCCTTGGGCCGCAGGCCCAGCAGCAGGTCGCGTACCGCGCCGCCCACCACGTAGGCCTCGTAGCCGGCGTCCTGCAGGGTGGTGACCACGTTCTTGGCGCGGTCGTCCACCAGCGAGGGGTCGATGCCGTGCACGTCGGCGGTGTGCTCCTGGCGCTTGCCGAAGCGCATCTTGGCGCCGGTGGCGCCGCCGGACTTGCCCAGCAGCTTGTCGATGAATTTCTTGATCATTGGATTTCTTCTTCGAAGGGCCCCTGCCCTTCACTCATTTTCGAGCATGGCTCGAATCAGCGGGATGGTGATGGCGCGCTGCGTCTGCAACGCAAAACCATCGAGCTGCACCAGCAACTCCATCAGGCTGCCCAGGTCGCGGCTGAAACGGTGCAGCATGAAGTTCAGCACCTCGTCCGTCAGCATCAGCCCGCGCGCATCGGCCGCCTGGCGCAGCACCGCCCGGCGCTCGGCCTCGGTCAGCACCTGCAGTGCGAACACATGGCCCCAGCCCAGGCGGGTGCGCAGGTCTTCGCGCAGCGGCAGGTCGGCCGGCGGCAGCAGGCCGGTGGCCACCACGCCGCGCTGCAGGCTCTGCGCGTTGACGAACCAGTTGAACGCCGCGTGCTGCTGCACTGCGTTGTAGCGCTCCACGTCGTCCATCAGTACCGCCACCCAGTTCTCGTCGAACTCGGGCGGCTCGTGCATGTCGGCATGCAGCCAGCCTACGCGCGAACCCTGCGCGGAAAGCGCCGCGCCCACGCTTTGCAGCAGGTGCGACTTGCCGCTCCCGCTCTCGCCCCACAGGTAGGTGGGCACGGGCGAGTGCAAGCTGGCCTGGCCTGCGCTCCCCAGCCAGAGCTGGAGATGGCGCAGGGCTGCCTCATTGGGTCCCGCGAAGTAGCCTTCTAGCGTCGGACCCGTCGTCAAGCCGATGTCGAGCGCGAGCTGCTTCATGCGAAAGGGTCGGTGAATAGGCCGGAAGTGCTGCTCCGGGCCCTTAAAATCGTGGTGAATTCTATCGGCCCGGCCCCGGACGCCGCCGCGCAAGACCTCCAAGGCCACGTTGCACAGCCGATTCCTCCCATCCATTTCCCCTTTGACGCACGCCATGACTTCCGCCTCCAACGCCCCGCTCAGCTACAAAGACGCCGGAGTCGACATCGACGCAGGCGACGCGTTGGTCGACCGCATCAAGCCCCTGGCCAAGAAAACCCTGCGCGAAGGCGTGCTGGGCGGCATCGGCGGCTTCGGCGCCCTGTTCGAGGTGCCCAAGCGCTACAAGGAGCCGGTGCTGGTCTCGGGCACCGACGGCGTGGGCACCAAGCTCAAGCTGGCCTTCGAATGGAACATGCACGACACCGTGGGCATCGACCTGGTGGCCATGAGCGTGAACGACGTTCTGGTGCAAGGCGCCGAGCCGCTGTTCTTCCTGGACTACTTCGCCTGCGGCAAGCTCGACGTGGACACCGCCGCCGCCGTGGTGGGCGGCATCGCCCGCGGCTGCGAGCTCAGCGGCTGCGCCCTCATCGGCGGCGAGACGGCCGAAATGCCCGGCATGTACCCGGCCGGCGAATACGACCTGGCCGGCTTTGCCGTCGGCGCCGTCGAAAAATCGAAGATCCTCACCGGCAAGGACGTGAAGCCCGGCGACGTGGTGCTGGGCCTGGCGTCCTCGGGCGTGCACTCCAACGGCTTCAGCCTGGTGCGCAAGGTGATCGAGCGCGCGGGTTCCGGCCTGCCTGCCACGCTCGACGGCAAGCCTTTCCGCGAGGCCGTGATGGCCCCCACCCGCCTGTACGTGAAGCCCGTGCTGGCCGCGCTGGCCCAGCACCCGCATTCGGGGGATGCCGCCTCGCCCGGCGGCATCAAAGCCCTGGCCCACATCACCGGCGGCGGCCTGCTCGAGAACATTCCGCGCGTGCTGCCCGAAGGCACGGCGGCCCACCTGCGCAAGGGCAGCTGGCCGCAGACCGAACTCTTCGGCTGGCTGCAGAAGGTGGCGGGCATCGACGACATCGAGATGAACCGCACCTTCAACAACGGCATCGGCATGGTGGTGGTCGTCGATGCCGCCGACGCCAAGGCCTGCGCCCAGACGCTGCGCGCCGCCGGGGAGTCCGTCCACGAAATCGGCGTCATCGCACAGCGAGGTGAGGGCCCGGCCGTCGTGGTCGCCTGAGCCTTCGGCCGCCCGCCGCCGATGGACCGTCTGCCCGCGTTCCCGCCCGTACGCGAAGAGCACGGCTTTTCGCGCCCGGTTCTGATTGCCAGCTACCTGCTGATGGCGGGCGTGCTTCTGCTGACGCTGACGGCGCACCTGCTCATCGGCCTGCTGGCGGTGTGCGTGGGCTTTCTTTCGGCGCGCTGGATCTCGCGCTGGCTGCTGGCCGGCCTCGAGGGCATCGGCCTGATGCGCCTGGCCCCGCGGCAGATCGGCCTGCTGGCGGACATCGTGGCGGTGGCGCTGCTCATCCTCTCGCCCATCGCCATCCTGACAGGCACCCTGTCGCAGTCGCGCGAGATCATGCTCAATGCGCCTGCGCAATACCGCGAGTTGTTGGACTACGTCGCGCGCACCGTGCTCGAGCTGCGCTCCAAGCTCTCGCCCGAAATGGCGGTGTACCTGCCCGACGGCGTGGCCGACCTGCAGAGAATCGTCGCCAAGTACCTCAGCGCGCAGGCCGGCTCGCTGGCCATGGCGGGGCGCGCATGGCTCAATGCCCTGCTGTTCGCCTACGTCGGCATCATCGTCGGCTCGCTGGCGGCGGTCAGCCAGCGAGCGGTGGCGTCGGGGCCGCTCGTCCTGGCACTGCGCGAACGCGTGTCGCTGTTCGGCGAGGCTTTTGGCCAGATCGTGGCCGCGCAGTTCTGGATCGCCACCTTCAACACCATCCTCACGGCCGCCTTCCTGCTGTTCGTGCTTCCGCTGTGGGACCTGCGCCTGCCCTATACGCCAGCCCTGATCACGCTGACCTTCCTGGCCGGCCTCGTGCCCATCGTGGGCAACCTGATCTGCAACGGCGTCATCACCGTGGTGGGCCTGTCGGTTTCGCCCATCACGGGGCTGGCTTGCCTGGGCTTTCTGATCCTCATCCACAAGGCCGAATACCTCATCAACGCCAAGGTCGTCGGCAAGCGCACGCAGATGGCCGTGTGGGAGCTGCTGGCCGTGATGTTCGCTGCCGAGGCCGTGTTCGGTCCGCCGGGCCTAGTGGCAGCGCCGCTGTACTACGCGTACCTCAAGAAGGAACTGCAGGCGGCCGACCTGGCCTAGCCTGGCAATGTCCTGATCTGATCGACACAGGTCCCAGGACGCGCGGCAAGTCTGCTGCACTCACTGGAAAATTGGCCTATCGTTCAATTTTCACCAGAGAGATTCCGCGCATGAACACCTGTCTCATTGTGATCGACGCCCAGGAGTCCTTCCGGCATCGCCCGTATTTCACCGAGGATGACCTTCCGGCCTACCTGAGTGCGCAGAACGCACTCATCGACGGGGCGAAAAAGGCCGGTCTGCCCATCGTGCGGGTCTTCCATGTCGACGGGCCTGCAGACGCTTCGAACGCCTTCGCCATCGAATCCGGCCACATCCGTCCACTCGAGGGCCTGGCGCCATTCGAGGCGGCCCTGACGGTGCACAAGCGCCGGCACAGCGCCCTGGTGGGAACGGGCCTGGATGTCTGGCTGACCGAGCAGGGGCTGAACCGCCTCATCGTGAGCGGCGTGCGCACCGAGCAGTGCTGCGAAACCACGACGCGCCATGCCTCGGACCTGGGCTGGACGGTCGACTACGTCACCGACGCCACCCTCACCTGGAACATGCAGCAGCCCGACGGCAGCCCGTTGTCGGCACAAGACATCAAGGCGCGCACCGCCACAGTGCTGGCCGGGCGCTTTGCCACGGTCGCCACGGTGGACGAGGCGCTCGCGCGGGCCCTGGCATGACCTTGCAGGTTCAGATCCTCGCTTTCGATGGCGTCGAGGCGCTGGATTTTGCCGGCCCGTTCGAGGTCTTCACCACGGCAAGCCGGGTGCATGCGCGCCGGCACGCCGGCGAGGCAGCGCTCTTCGATGTGACGTCGGTCGCTGCCGGCGGGGTGGTCCAGGCGCGCGCGGGGCTGCGCCTGCTGGCCGATCACTCGCTGGCCGACGCACCGCAGGCCGACGTGCTCATCGTTCCCGGTGGCGTGGTCGATGCCGCGCTTGCCAGCACGCAGATCCTGGGCTGGATCGACACGCAGGCGCAGAAGGCACGCGTCACCGCGTCCGTGTGCACCGGGGCCTTCCTGCTGGCGGCCAGCGGCGTGCTGCGGGCCGGCACCCGGGTCACCACCCACTGGGAAGACGTTGGCGAACTGCGCCAGAAGTTCCCCGGGCTCGACGTCGTGGACGACGTGCGCTGGGTCGACAACGGCAGCATGGTCACCTCGGCCGGCATCAGTGCCGGCATCGACATGAGCCTGCACCTCGTCGAGCGGCTGGCAGGCCGCGACCTGGCATTGCGCACCGCGCGGCAGATGGACTTCGCATGGACCAGCAACCAACCGGGCAACCCATCCGCGTAGTCTTCGCGCTGCTCGACGGCAGCCTGGTACTCGACTGGGCCGGCCCCGCCGAGGCGCTGCGCATCGCCAACCAGTTCCTGCGCGAGCGCGGACAGCCGGAACGCTTTGTCGTCGAATTCGCCGGCCCCACCCCGAGCACCGTCAGCTCGGTGGGCGTGCAGCTGTGCGGCCTCGCACCCTTGCCCACGCAGTGGGACGGACCGGCCTGGGTGGTGCTGGTCGGACAGCCCGGGCGAACCATCGATGTGGAAGGCGAGACATCGCGCCAGCTCATCCACTGGCTGCGCGGCCAGCGCTTCGAGCCGGGCCGACTCGAGTTGCTGACCATCTGCGCCGGCTCGCTGCTGGCGGCGCATGCGGGGGTGCTCAGCGGCCGGCGCGCCACCACGCATCATCACCACTTGCAGGAGCTGCGCGAGGCGGATGCGCGCTGCGACGTGGTCGCCAACCGCGTGTTCGTGCTGGACCCGCCCATCTTCAGCAGCGCGGGCGTGACCACCGGCATCGACCTGGTGCTGCATCGCATCGGCGAAGTTTGCGGCGCGGCGCTGGCAGCCCAGGTGGCACAGACCATGGTGGTGGCGCAGCGGCGCGGGCCGCACGACCCCGAGCTCTCGCCCTTCCTGGCCCACCGCAACCACCTGCACGCGGCGCTGCACCGGGTGCAGGATGCGGTCAGCGAAATGCCGCAGCACGACTGGAACGTGCCTCGCATGGCCGAGGTGGCGCACACCTCGCCGCGCCATTTGACGCGCCTGTTCGTCGAACATGCAGGCGTAGCGCCTCTGGGCTACCTGCGCCGGTTGCGGCTGGCCAGCGCGCAACTGGCGCTGCAGGCCGGGGCCAGCGTGACCCGTGCGGCCGAAATATCGGGATTCGGCTCCGATACGCAATTGCGGCGCGCGTGGCGCCAGTTCGGACTGGACGGCTCGCCCTCTTCCGCGGCGGCGCCGTCGGCACGGCCTCAGGTGTAGCCGCAAAAACGCAGCACGTGCCCATCCGGTTCGCGGATGGCGAATTCGCGCAGTCCCCAGGGCTGCGAAACCAGCGGCTCGATGATGGTGACGCCACGGCGTGCATAGGCGTCGTACAGGCCGTCCACATCGTGGCCCACGTGGATCACGATCTCGCCCTTCCACGCCGCGCCCGTGCCCGGCGCTCCCGTGCACTGCCACAGCCGTATGTAGACCGGGTCGCCGTGGCGCCGGTCGTCGCCCTTCTTCACCCGCGCGTAGCTGGGCGGTTCACCGGCGATGAAGTCGATCTCGAAGCCCAGCACGTCGCGGAAGTAGCGGGCTGCGCGCGCTGCATCGGCCACAGGCAGCACCGGCTGTACGCCGTGAAACTGGTGCTGGGTGCCCAGGTCCGGTTGCGCCGGCATGCGCGCGCCCTCAGCCGGCGGCGCCGCGCAGGCTGGCACAGCGCTCGGCAATGGCGTCGATGTCCAGTGCGTCTTCGGCGTGCGTCAGGTAGGTTTCCAGGTCGCGCACTGCCAGCGCGTTGTTGCCTTGGCCGGCATGCGCCAGGCCGCGGTCGCGGTATTCGCCCCATGCTTCGGGCAGCAGCACGACGAGCCGGTCTTGCACCGCAATGGCACGTTGCCAGTCTTCCTGCGTGTGGTGGATTTCCTTCAGGTTGCGCAGCATGCGCGCAATGATTTCCCGGGGCGCGGCCGGCTGCAGGTACAGGCCCAGCGGCACGTCGAACTCGCCCACCAGGCCACTGCTTCTCTTGTAGGGCTCCAGGCGCTCGCTCAGCTCTTCGCGCGACAGCGATCGGCCGGTGAACGGGTCGATCACCACCTGGCCCTTGGGCATGGTGACCTTGAGCATGAAGTGCCCCGGAAAACCCACGCCGCGCGCCTGAAGGTTCAGGCCCTG
>JAFECZ010000629.1 GCA_018241905.1 Pseudomonadota bacterium | reverse complement strand
GTGTCACGCTGCTACGTGCGCACCGACGGGTGTTCGACGGGCTGGCACTCGATCTGCGCGAGGCGCGTGTGGGAGTCATTGGCGATAACGGCGCGGGCAAGAGCAGCCTCTTTCGGCTCATATGCGGTTTGGACCTTCCCAGTCAAGGTCAAGTTGTGGTCCACGGAATCGACACGCGCGCGGATCGTCGCGGCATGACGGGAAAAGTGGGACTTATGTTTCAGAATCCTGACGATCAGATCGTCTTTCCGACCGTGGTCGAAGAGCTCGCTTTCAGTCTGTACGCCCGTGGGGAAGCCCGGATCGAAGCGCGCAAGCAGGCGCGAAGTTTTCTGGCAGGGTGCGGCCTGGCCACGTGGGCCGAGCGTTCAATCAGCGAACTGAGTCAAGGTCAGCGGCAGCACGTGTGCTTGCTCGCGCTGTTGATCAGCAACCCTGCCGTCTTGCTGCTCGACGAGCCATTCGCAAGTCTCGATAGGGTGAGCCAAGCTCAACTGTCGGCGCACCTGGCATCTCGCGATCAACAACTCATCGTATCGACCCACTCACTCGAGCACGTGCAGAGTTTCGAGCGGGTGATATGGCTTGAGCGCGGGTCGGTGCGCGCCGATGGTCGTGGCCGCGATGTGTGTGAAGCCTATTCTGTGGACGTACGCAGTCGTGCCGCGACGGGGTGGGGCCCAACCTATCCAAACGTGGAGTCAAGGGAGTAGTCCATGCGAAGCCTGTATCTCGATCGGCGCACATGGCTGCATGACGTTCCGGCATGGATCAAGCTCGCCGTGTTGTCCACGTTCGGCACGGGCCTTGTTCTGATTGCATCGCCGCGCTTGCTTTCGTTGACCTGCGCACTTGCCGTTGCGGTGTTCTGGTCGCTCGGACCGCAGGCCTGGCGACGTTCACGAGCGATGGTCGGTCTGGCCATTGCCTGTTCCTTGATTGTCGGTACTCATGCGTTGCTTGGCACGCCCATGCTTGGATTGACGAGTGCGTTGAGGATTTTGACTACTGCGGTGCTGGCACTCGTTCTCACCTTAACCACTCGTTTCGAGGATCTGCTGGAGACGCTTGAGACGGTGCTGCGGCCTCTGAACCACGTTGGCGTGCCTGCCGAGCGAATCGCCCTTGGCTTGGGATTGACGCTGCGTTTCGCGGAAAACTTCTATGTTCAGTGGCAGCGGCTTGACGACGCATATGTGCTGCGCTCCGGGAGCCATGGAGGAATTTGTTTGCTGGCGCCGCTCGCGATACGAACGCTACAGACCGCGGAACGCGTAGCGGATGCATTGATGGCTCGACTCGGTCGTGAGTGAGCCAAGGGGCATTGTTCAATTTCTGACCAACCAACTGGGACCACGTTCATGACCACTTCTCGACTCAGTGTTTCCAATCGATCGCTGTCGTTCGTTGCGATGTTCAGCGCGCTCATTGCGGTTTTGGGCCTGATCCCGAAGATTGATCTGCCATTCGGTGTGCCGATCACGTTGCAAACCTTGGGCGTAATGATTGCGGGCTGCCTTTTAGGGCCGCGCCGCGCATTTTGCGCAGTCGGTCTGTTCTTGATCGGCGTGGCACTGGGCCTTCCGCTCCTGTCCGGAGGGCGCGGCGGCGTCGGGGTGTTCGTTGCGCCTTCGGCCGGCTTCCTGATCGGTTGGCCGTTCGGCGCCTTTGTCTGCGGCTTGTTGATGCGTCACATGGCTCAAGCGACCGGTCGCGGATTGGTCGGCGCGGCGTTCCTGGCCGCATTTGTCGGGGGTGTCGTCGTGGTCTACTTATTCGGCATATTGGGGCTGTCGTGGGCAGCGCACCTTTCGCTCAGCCAAGCCGCGTTGGCCGCGTCAATCTTTTTGCCAGGCGACCTACTCAAATGCGGCGTTTGCGCCATTTTGGTGCAGAACGTCCGGAGCGGGTTGCCCGGCTGGCGAATCGATCAGGATTGACCACTCTATTTGGTCGTGACGGCGTCGATTCGGAAGGGCCCCACGGCGGGTTGACGCCAACGGCCGAGCGTCGCAAAGGTGTTTCCGCCTGGCTTATGGCCGCGCATGGCCTGCGGATGCGTTCGACTTGGCTTGCTGTTCTTCCGCTACATGTCGATCCGCGGTTCCATCCTGCGCCGGTCGAGTCGAGTCCGGGTCTTGAAACCGACGCGCAAGCGCATGGAACTCGCGCAATACCATTGAACTGAGATGCGACATGTCGTCCAAGGGTTCGTTGGACCCCCTCGAACGATTCAGACTGCGCACTTGGTGAAGACAGCGTAGAAGAAGCGCCATTGAGGTCACCTATGGTTGAACGCCGCTTTTCGCTTGTTGAGGAAGGCATCCATACCCTCTTTTTGGTCGGCGGTTGCGAAGAGTGAGTGGAAAAGCCTGCGTTCGAACATGACGCCATCCGAAAGGCCTCCCTCATATGCTCGATTGACGGATTCCTTAGCTGCCATCACCGAGATCTGGGAGAAATTGGAGATCACCAGTGCCGCACTGAGCGCTTCTTCCATCAGTTTGTCAAATGGCACAACCCGGCTTACCAGGCCGGCGCGTTCGGCTTCCTGAGCGTCCATCATGCGGGCGGTGAGTACCATATCCATCGCTTTGCTCTTGCCCACGGCGCGCGGCAGGCGCTGCGTGC
>JAFECZ010000628.1 GCA_018241905.1 Pseudomonadota bacterium | reverse complement strand
TCATGGACAGCGGCTCCGCCACCGCCGCCGCCCGCCTCCTCAACCTCTCGCAGCCGGCGGTGAGCCGCCAGCTCTCGCAGATCGAGTCCGAGCTGCAGATCGACCTGTTCATTCGCGGCGGCGGCAAGCTGCGCCCCACCGCCGATGCACTGGCACTGTACGACGAGGCCACCTACGCCTTCGAAGGCATCGAGCGGGTGCTCAACCTGGCAGGCCGCATGCGCGGGCGCGACAACGGCGTGCTGCGCCTGGCCGCGCCCTACGCCTTCAGCGAAGCGCTGCTGCCGCAGGTCGTGGCGCGCATGGCCGAGGCGCACCGCAACCTGCGCTACGCCACCGAGTTCGGCCGTTACGAGAACATCGCCGCCATGGTGGCCAAGCGGCAAGTCGACATCGGCATCCTCAAGGAGCCGCTGGGCCACCCCGGCATCCAGACCGTGCCGCTGCTGGAATGCGGAACGGTCTGCGTGATGCGCGCGGACCACGCGCTGGCGCGCGAGGCGCAGGTGTCGGTGGCGCAACTGGCGCGAGAAACGCTGGTGCTGCTGGGGCGCGACACCGCCTGGCGCAGCGACCTGCAGTCGCTGCTGCGCGGCCAGCCGCGCATGCCCACCGTGCGCATCGACACCCATTCGGCCGCGGCGGTCTGCGCCTTCGTGGCGCAGGGCCTGGGCGTATCGGTACTGCCGGCGCTGGTGGCGGCGCAGTTTGCCGACAGGGGGCTGGTACTGCGCCCGCTGACGGCGGCCATCCGCCATCGCTTCGTGGTGGCGTCGCCCGTCGGGCTGCACGCGTCGCGCCTTGCCGATGAGTTTGCGCAGGCGGCGGCCGAGATTGCCCGGCAATTGGTGGAGCGCACCATGCCGGGGGCTGCGCTGTAGCGAAGAATCAGCCTGCGCCCACCGCAATGTCGCCCATGCGCCGCGCATACACCGCCAGGACGATGCGCTCGGAATGCACCAGATAGTCGTTCAGTGCCGCCGAGGCCTGGGCAAACTGGCCGGCTTCGGTCAGCTCCAGGATGTTGCGGTTCATGTCCACATAGGGCGCATGCAGGAATTCCGGGTCGCGCAGCATGCCAAAGGCCAGCCGCAGCTCGGCCAGCAGCTGGCCAAACATCTGGTTCAGAGGTGCTGGCGCTCGCCGCAATGAGGTACACGTGGCACGAGCGTCGCACCAGGAAAAGCTCCTACCACCGTCACTCCAGGCTGTCAGGAGACGAAAAGCGCGCGCCGGCATAGTACGCCGTGTCGAACCACGGCTGCGCCCGGGCCCGCACATACCAGTGCGCGACGGCCGGACGATCCGCCCAGAGATGCGCGAGACGCATGTCCTCCAACCTGACGATGCATGGAATGACCGCCATGTCGGCAAGGCTAGGCGCATCACCTACGAGCCAGGCCGTTTGCGCCAGCGTCGACTCAAGACGCTGCAGCGTCTGGTCCACTCGCCCATGCTCCGCTGCGATGCGCTCGGGGGAAAAACCGGCATCGGTCGCCTCCAGCCAGAACTCCTTTCTCAGCGGCAGCGTTGCGGCAAACGCCGCTCGCTCATGGGCAGGCACCGCCTTCAGGACATCGAGATAGAAGTGCTGGAAAGACAGGTAGCGCAGCGCCGGCATGGTCACCTCATCGAAGTAGTGCACCCAGGTTCGCATGCGAGCGCGCGACACGGGGTCGGCGGGTCGAAGCGGGACCTCGGGAAACACCTCGTCGAGGAACTCATTGATGACGCTCGATTCGGTCACGACCTGCCCATCAGCCAGCAGGACCGGCACCAGCGCATCGGGGTTGATGCGGCGAAACGCCTCGCTCAGGTGCTCGTTGCGGTCCAGCCGCACGCGCAGGTCCGTCCATGGCAGGCGCTTGGCCGCCAGGACGAGCCGCACCCGCAGGCTGCATGTCGAGCGCACCGAGTTGTAGAGCGTGAGCGAAGGGCCGCTCATAGCCGCTCCAGGTGGTGCTCACTCGCCACGTGGCGCGCATCCATCTCCATCGCTGCCGGCCCGATGGGCGGCAATGCATGGAAGCACTGCAGGCCGCGGCGTCCGGCGGGTTCGATGCCGCAGAGCAACTCCCACTGCAGCGATCGCGGCAGGTCCGCTTCGCAATAAAGCTGCATTTGCGAGACCTGGCGCCAATCCAGGCCAAGCTGCCGTAGCCGCGCCCCGCAGGCCTGGGCGATGAAGTCCAGCTTGGCGCGCACGGCCTGCGGCGTATCGCCGCCGGCTTCGACCACCTCCTCGTGCAGCCTGCCCTGCTCCGTGCGGAAGCGGACCTCTGGAATCGCCGACAGAACGAAGTTAGGCACGGGCTGCGGCGCCGAAGACGGCGCAACGTAGGTAAAGGCGTGCAGGGCATCCCCCGTCCCGCTGTGCTTCATGACAACGTTGGTGCGCGTCAACGGAACCTTGCCGTCGACCAGCAGCCCCGCGGCCCGCAGTTGCGCCACATAGGCGTCGTTGAACGCCGCGAACTCCGCGCGCGTCATCTGCCCGGCGGTGAACTGCCGAAACTCCATGCCGCACAGGGCCGAGTGCGCATGGCCTTGCGCGCTCAGCCAACCCAGGACAGCGGGGACGGCCTCGGCTGCGCGGGGGCCATCTGCGATGACGACGCGGCGCAGTTCCCATCCGGG
>JAFECZ010000627.1 GCA_018241905.1 Pseudomonadota bacterium | reverse complement strand
AGCTGGTCGACACGCCAGACCCGCTGCTGCCCAAGCTGAGCGCGGATCTGTCGCAACTGGAGCAGGTTGCCCTGGTGCGCCGGCCCGAGATCCAGGAAGAGTGGTATCGCCAGCGGGTCAACCAGCGCGACATCGAGATCGCCAAGGCGCAGCTGTGGCCCAGCGTGGGCGTGGACCTGTCCACCCGCTACGACTCCAACCAATACCTCTACAACAACCACTGGCAGGCGGCAGGCATCGAGGTGTCCATCAACTTGCTGCGCCTGCTGCAGCTGCCTGCGCTGAATGCCTCCCAGCAGACGCAGAGCGACACCGACGAGATGCGCCGCGTGGCGCTGTCGATGGCGGTGCTCACCCAGGTGCGCATCGGTGCGCTTCGCTACGGGCTGGCGATGCACGAGCTGCAGTTCGCTGACGAAAGCCTGGTCGTGGATACCAAGCTGCTCGACTATGCACGCTCGGCCCGCAAGACCTCGCTGGGCTCCGAGCTGGAGCTGATCCGCGCCGAGGGCCGCTTCCTGCTGTCGCGCTATCAGCGCGAAGCCGCGCAGGCAACGGCGCAGGCGGCGTGGGGCCGGCTCTACAACTCGGTGGGCCTGGACGTGTTTCCCACCACCATCCAGAGCTACGACATCAAGTCGCTGGCAAAGGAAATCGAGACGATCACGGTGTCGATGGAAAACCAGCGCCTGCGCGGTGCAGTGTCGGGCGAAAACAGCCCGCGCCTCGTCCAGTGATGCACGCCGACGCAGCCTTGCCGGAAGTGGAAGCGGGCGAATTGAATCGGGCGCCGCCGAAGTCTCCCAAAACCCGATGGGCCATGGCCCTGTGCCTGGGCCTGGCGCTTGCATGGCCGGCCGTGGCGCAGCAGCAGCCGGCGCTGCAACAACAGCCTGCCGCTGCAGCCATCGATCCCTCCGCCATCCGCGTGCTTCTCGTGGCCGAACTGGAAACCACGCTGTCGGCGCAGATGAACGGCACCCTGGGCGACCTGAAGGCATCGCTGGGCAAGCAGGTGCCCAAGGGGGCGCTGCTGGTACAGCTTCAATGCAACGAGGCTCAGGCGCGGGCCAACGTGGCCGAAGCCGAGCTGGCGCAGGCGCGGCAGAACCTGGACGCCAAGCGCGCCATGCGCGACCTCAACGCGGTGGGCGACATCGAGGTGTCGCTCGCCAACACCGAACTGCAAAAGGCCATCGGCTCGCGTGCGCTGGCCGTGACGCAGGCGGGCTACTGCTTCGTGCGTGCGCCTTTTGCTGCGCGGATTGCCAAGGTGTACGTCAAGCCCTACCAGACGGTGAGTTCCGGTGCGCCGCTTTTCGACGTGGTGAGCGACAGCGCGCTGAAGGTGCGGCTGAACGTGCCTTCGGCCATGCTCAAGCAGCTCAAGCCGGGACAGCCCTTCAAGGTGAGCATTCTCGAAACGGGCAAGACCTACCCGGCCAAGGTCACGGCCATCAACGCACGGGTCGATGCCGTGGCACAGACGGTCGAGCTCGAGGCCCGGCTCGATGAAGCCTATCCCGAACTCATTGCCGGCATGAGCGGCGTGGCCCGCTTCCCGAGCGCACAGTGAACGACCGCGCCCAGATTCCATCGCAGCTCCTGCTGACTCTGGGCGCGCTTCGCGACAAGGCCATGGCGGCCGATTCGCTCAACGCCCTGGCGTTTTGCATCGCCAACGACGCCTATCCGCTGCTCCGGTTCCGCCAGGCGCTGGTCTTCGCGCAGCATGCGGGCGGCCAGCCCGAGTTGCTGTGCGTCTCCGGTCTGGCCAAGCCGCAGGAAGACTCTCCCTACCTGGTGTGGCTGCGCCGCGCGGTGCCGTGGCTGGCCGGGCACGTGTCCAGTGCGGCGCCCGCATGGCTGGCACGCAGCGAGCTCGATCCGCCACCCGAGGTGTCGGACGGCTGGGCCGAGTGGTGGCCCGAAGGCGCGTGGTGCGTGCCCATGCACGGCAAGAGTGGCCAGCGGCTGGGGCTGGTCCTGTTCCTGCTCGACGAGCCGGTGCAGGACGGCCTGGCCCCGATGCTGCAGGGACTGTTCCAGACCTGGTCGTACTGCTGGTCGTCGCTCAGCGGGCAAGGGCGTCTCAAAGGTTGGCGGCCCAGCCGCAAGCAGGTGCTGGTGGCGCTGGCCGTGCTGGCCGCGCTGCTGCTGGTGCCGGTGCGGCAGACGGCGCTGGCGCCCGCCGAGATCGTCTCGCGCAATGCGCAGATCATCAGCTCGCCCATCGACGGCGTCATCGCCCAGATGCATGTCCGGCCCAACCAGCCGGTGGAGGCGGGCGCGCCGCTGTTCACGCTGGACGAGACCACCTTGCGCAATCGCGCAGACGTGCTGCGAAAGGAAGTCGCGGTGGCCGATGCCGAACTGGTGGCTGCCAGCCAGCGCGCCTTCGACAACCCGCAGAGCAAGAGCGAGCTGACGGTGCTCACCGGCAAGGCGCAGCAGCGGCGCTCGGAACTGTCGGGCGTGCTGGCGCAGCTCGAGCGTACGCAGGTGGCGGCGCCGCGTGCGGGCGTGGCGGTGTATAGCGACCCGAACGACTGGATGGGCAAGCCGGTGGTGACGGGCGAGCGCATCCTGCTCGTGGCCGACCCGGCCCAACCCGCCATGCGGGTGCAGTTGCCCGTGGCGGACGCCATC
>JAFECZ010000626.1 GCA_018241905.1 Pseudomonadota bacterium | reverse complement strand
CAGCGACAGCGCGGCCGAGTTCTTCGCGCCGATGGTGCGGCGCTGGCGCAGCGAGGCGGCGTAGTCCTCCTCGTCGAAGGCCTCGACGAAGCGATCCGCCGTGGGGTAGGAGGTGTAGCGCGGCCCGCCGCCGTCGAAGCGCTGCAGCAGCGCGGCGGAAACCGGGGAAGCCGCGGTGCCGGACGAAGCCGGCTGGCCAGGGGGCGGCAGGGCCTGCGCGGCGGCCGGCTGCGGCGCGGGGCTGAAAGTCTGGGCTTGCATGCGAGCCAATGTGCCCCCGGCTTGTCCGAGCTGCCTTGATGTGTATCAAACCCTGTGCGCGTGGATTGGCTGACAATTGTCAACAACCATGATCTGCGACAAGACTTCCTTCCAGGTCGTTTGTTCCAACTGCAATCTGCGCGAGCTGTGCATGCCCGTGGGCCTGCAGCCCGAGGAACTTCGACGCATCGACGGGCTCGTGGCCTCCCGCAGGCGCCTCAAGCGCCGCGAGGCGCTTTTCCACAATGGCGAGAAGTTCGAATCGCTCTTTGCGATCCGCACCGGCACCTTCAAGACCTGCGTGGCCAGCGAGGACGGGCGCGACCAGGTCACCGGCTTCCAGATGGCCGGCGAGATCCTGGGCCTGGACGGCATCGTGAGCGACCAGTACAACTGCGACGCGGTGGCGCTGGAAGACGCCGAGGTCTGCGTAATTCCCTTTGGCAGCATCGAGACGCTGTCGCGCGAGGTGCCTGCCCTGCAGCGCCACATCCACCAGATCATGAGCCGCGAGATCGTGCGCGACCACGGCGTGATGCTGCTGCTGGGCAGCATGCGGGCCGAGGAGCGGCTGGCGGTGTTCCTGCTGAACCTGCTGCAGCGCCTGCATGCGCGCGGCTTCTCGCGCTCCGAGGTGCTGCTTCGGATGTCGCGCGAGGAAATCGGCAGCTACCTGGGCCTGAAGCTCGAGACGGTGAGCCGCACGCTTTCGAAGTTCGCGGAAGACGGCATCCTGGACGTTCAGCAGCGCCATCTGCGCATCCTGGACGTGGATGCGCTGCAGCGCCTGGTCACCCCTTGACCGGCTCCTGATCAGTTCTTGCGGGCCGGCAGGTCCTTGTCGGGCGTCATGGCGTGGTTGCGGCCCATCTGGGCGGGCACCTGCGCTTTCTCGACGGCCTCGCTGCGCTGCCCGAGCGCCAGGCCCTTGCGGTAGTAGTCGGGGTCGACCACGGCGTCCGGCCGGGTCATGGCAAGCCACAGTGCGAAGAAGCCGCCCACGACCACCACGGCCGGCAGCCCCACCACCAGCCACATGGCAGGCGTCTTCCACCACGGCAGGCCGGAGGAGGTGTTCATTTCTTGCGTTGCGTTCATCGCGGCACCAGGAAGATGGATTTCTCGGACACATGCAGGCTGCCGTCGGCATTGCCCACGTCGAAGTACACCGGGTGCGAGCCCGGCTGCTGCGCCTGCTCGGCCGGCAGCTGAAGGCGAACGGCCACCCAGCGCGCCTGGGCCGGGCCCACGGCAAAGGGCTCCTCGTCGGCCACCGCCAGGCCCGCCAGTCCGTGGGCCTGCACGCGCAGCACCTGTTCCTTCTCGGTGGCGTTCATCAGCTGCAGCCGGTAGATGTTCTCCAGCCGCCCGCCCGCCACGATGCGCGCCAGCGCGGCGCGGTCGCGCACCACGTCCACCTTCAGCGGCATGCGCACCACCAGGCTGGCGGCCAGGCCCAGGCCGAGCGCCAGCAGCACCACGCCGTACACCAGCACGCGCGGGCGCAGCACGCGGCGCAGCATGCGGGCGCGGTCCCAGCCCTGGGCCAGGCCGTTCTCGGTCGAATAGCGGATCAGCCCGCGCGGACGCGAGATCTTGTCCATGACCTGGTCGCAGGCGTCCACGCACAGGCCGCAGCCGATGCATTCGTACTGCTGCCCCTTGCGGATGTCGATGCCGGTGGGGCACACCTGCACGCACAGGCTGCAGTCGATGCAGTCGCCATTGGTGCGGGCCAGCGCCGCCGGCCGGCTTTTCTTGTCCAGCGGACCGCGCGGCTCGCCGCGCGCGGGGTCGTAGCTCACGATGAGGGTGTCGTGATCGAACATGGCCCCCTGGAAGCGCGCATAGGGGCACATGTACTTGCACACCTGCTCGCGCATGAAGCCGGCGTTGCCGTAGGTGGCCAGGCCGTAGAACAGCACCCAGAAGATCTCCCAGCCGCCCATGTGCGTCTGCAGGAAGGCCATGGCCAGCTCCCGAATGGGCGTGAAGTAGCCGACAAAGGTGAAGCCGGTCCACAAGGCGATGGCCAGCCACACCAGGTGCTTGAACCATTTCTTGACCAGCTTCTCCAGCGAGAGCGATTCGCCGTCGAGCCGGATGCGCGCGCTGCGCTCGCCCTCCACGTGGCGCTCCACCCACAGGAAGATCTCCGAATACACCGTCTGCGGGCAGGCATAGCCGCACCACAGCCGCCCCGCCACCGCGGTGAACAGGAACAGCGACAGCGCCGACACGACCAGCAGGCCCGACAGGTAGATCAGGTCCTGCGGATACAGCACCAGCCCCAGGATGTAGAAGCGACGCGAGGCCAGGTCGAACAGCAGCGCCTGGCGCCCGCCCCACTCCAGCCACGGCATGCCGTAGAAGAACAGCTGCGTGGCCCACACCATCGCCC
>JAFECZ010000625.1 GCA_018241905.1 Pseudomonadota bacterium | reverse complement strand
GCATCTACGCAGGCGACGCGAGGCTGCAGACGCCCAACATCGACAACAGCGGCGGGCAGCTGAGCGTGAGCGAGCTGGCCGTGAGCGGCCCGCGCTTCAGCAACGCGGGCGGCACGCTGAACGTGGCCAACGGCTTCAGTGCCCAGGTGGACCGGTTCGACAACGCCGGCGGCCAGCTCAATGCCGGTCAGCTGGTAGTCAAGACGGGCGAGCTCGACAACCGCGGCGGCACCCTGCGCAGCAACAACGGCGACGCCGCCCTCGAAGCCAGCGGCGATGTGCTCAACACCCAAGGCACGCTCAGCAGCACCGGCGCACTTACGGTCACCGCCGGCGGGCAACTGGAAAACACCGGCGGCCAGGTGCTGACCAGCCAGACACTGCAGGTGCGCGCCGGCTCGCTCGTGAACACCGGCAACCTGCGCGGCGAACAAGGCACTGATGTGGCGGTGCGCGACGCGCTGCTCAACCAAGGCAGCATCACCAGCGGCGGCGACACCCGCATTCGCGCTGCGACGGTGCAGAGCACCAAGACGGCCACCTTGGGTGCTGGCATCGGGGCTGACGGCTCGCTCGGCCCGCAAGGCAACCTCAACGTTCAGGCCACCCAGGCGCTGCAAGCCAACGGTCAGCAACTGGCCGCTGAAGTTGTGACCCTGCGCGGCGCCAGCGTCGACTTGTCTGGTGGCGCCACCAGTGGCGCGCAAGTGAGCGTCACCGCCGATTCCGGCGACATCGTCACCAGCGGCGGGCGCATCGTGAGCAATGGCGAAGTGTCCATTGGCGCGGCGCGGCTGGACAACACGGGTGGCCAGGTGGTGGGCGCCAGCCTGGACATCGACACGCGCGGCGGCGCGCTGGTCAACACGGATGGTGCGCTCGCTGCGACCAAGCGGGGCGTGGACATCCGCTCGGGCGCCTTGAACAACGATGGCGGCGTCATCCAGTCCGCGGGCGACCTGCGCATCGACACCCACGGCCAGGCGCTGAGCAACCGCAACACCCATCGCGGCACGAGCGACCAGGACAAGGGCATTGCCAGCGCCGGTGCGTTGAGCATCACGAGCGGCGCCCTGGACAACAGCGCGGGCTTGATCGCCGCCGAGGGCGACCTGACGGCGCACACCGGCGCGGTGTCCAACACGGGCGGTGGCCTGATCGCCAGCAACGCCAACCTTGCGGTGGATACCCAAGGGTCCGGCTACGACAACCAGGGCGGGCGCACGCAGGCCAAGGGCGACTTGCGCATCGATGCCCGACGCATCGACAACAGCGGCGCCTCGCTCATCCGCAGCGGCGGCACCGCCACCCTGGCCAGCGCCCAGCTCGTCAACCGAGACACCCAGGGCCAGGACCAGGGCATCGAGGCCACCGATCTGGCCATCCAGACCACCGAACTGCTGGACAACACCCGCGGGGCCATCCGCGCCTCGCAGGATGCGCGCATCACCAGTGCCGGCCACGTCGACAACACCGCGGGCCTGATCTCGGCAAAACGCGATCTCGAAGTGCTGGACCCGCTGGCCAACGTGGCCGGGGGCGATGTGCGCGCCAAGACGCTGGCCATCACCAACACCGGTGGCACCCTGGTGGCCGACCAGGACCTGCGCATCGACGCGGCCGCGCTCACAGGCGACGGCACCACCACTGCCGAGCGCGACGTGGGGATTGCACTGACGCAAGACGTGGTGAACAACGTGGACGTGAGCGCGGGGCGCAACCTGAGCTACGCCACCACCGGCCAGTTCACCAACAACGCCAAGCTGCGCGCAGGCCAGACCCTCGCGGTGCGCGGCGACAAGGGCGTTGACAACAATGCCGGCGGCGAGTTGAGCGGCACCGACACCGTGGTGCAGACCGCAGGCGCGCTGAACAACCGGGGCCTGATCGACAGTACCTCGCACACCCAGATCGATGCCGCTGGCGGCCTCGACAACAGCGGTGGGCGCATCTACGGCGACCGGATCTCCATTGCCGCGGGCTCCTTGAACAATTCGCTGGATACGGCAAGCGGCAAAGCCGGCAGCATCGCCACGCGCACCGGCGACATCGACCTGGGCGTTGCCGGGGAACTGACCAACGCCGATGGCGGCGAGATCTTCAGCGGCGCGGGCCTGTACGTGGGCGGCGCGCTCGATGAAGACCGCCTGGCCACGGGCCGCGCACAAAAGATCACCAACCTGGCCAGCACCATCGAGTCGGTGGGCGAGATGAAGCTGGGCGCGCAGCAGTTGGACAACCTGAACAAGGGCTTCAGCACCAAGGAAGAGACCACCACCGAGGCGGTCAATGAAGTGCACATCGCTTTGCGCGGCAGCGAAGTGCGCTATGGCCAGGACGAACTGGGCCAATGCTTCCAATGCCAGGACGACCAAAAGGACTGGGGCGCCGAGGGGTTGACGCGTCGCGAGTGGGTTGCGCCCAGCCAGCGCTATCCGTTCGAAGCCGGCTACGCACGCCACCCGTACGCGCTGCCCTCCGCGTCTTCGCAATACGGCAACGACGACCCGGTGTGGAAGCTCTTCTCGGTCAGCCCCGGCGATGTAGGCGCCCTGACTGCGGCGCTGCGCGCCTACAACGCGGACTTCATGAGCCGCGCCAGGCGCGACTTTGTCGTCTACACCACCACCGAGCGCCAGACCACCCAGACGGTGGTGGACAACGCCGGAACTGCGGG
>JAFECZ010000624.1 GCA_018241905.1 Pseudomonadota bacterium | reverse complement strand
CGGGCCTGTCGTATGCCGTCTACACGCTGCTCAACAAGAAGCTGGTGCGCTATGCCAGCGCAGCCAGCATCACGCTGCGGGCCTTCGGCGTGGCAGCGCTGCTGGCGCTGCCCGCCGCGTGGATCGACGGCGGCGCGCCCGTGCCGGTGCCGGCCGACTGGTGGGCCGTGGCCTATGTGGGCGTGGTGACAGCCGGCGTGGCCTACCTGCTGTTCAGCCAGGCGCTGCGCCACATCTCGGCGGCCACGGGCGTCACGCTGGCGCTGGGCGAGCCGGTGGTGGCCTTCACGCTCGCGACCCTGGTACTGGGCGAGCGGCCCGGGGCCATGGCCTTCGCCGGCCTGGTGCTGGTGATTGCAGGCGTGCTGGTGGTGGTGCGGGCCGAGCTGCGGGCCGCGCGTGTTGCGCCTCGGTCGGCGCCTCAATCGGCGCCTCAATCGGCCCGCAATGCAGCCTTGACCTCTTCGCCCAGTTCCAGCACCGACATGGCGTAGTAGGCGCTCCAGTTGTAGCGCGTGATCACGTAGAAATTCCTGGTGCCCGCCACGTAGGAGGGTGCGTCGTAGCCGTTCTGCAGTTCGATCAGGGCCAGCAGCCCGTCGTACTGCTGCCCGGCCGGCGGCAGCACAGCACCCGCGGCGCTGAAGCTGTCGGCGCTGAAGGTGGGCAGGATGTCGGGCGCAAGCAGCACCGACTTCTTCAGCCGTGCGTCGTCGAAGCTCACCGGGAAGATGGCGGGCCGCCCCGGCTCCCAGCCGAAGGCCTTGAAGTAGTTGGCCACCGAGCCGATCACGTCCGCGGGGCTGCCCACCAGGTCGATGCGGCCGTTGCCGTCGTAGTCGACCGCGTACTTGGCCATGCTGCTGGGCATGAACTGCGGCATGCCCATGGCGCCCGCATAGCTGCCCAGCGGGGCGAAGGGGTCTTCGGCGGTGCGGCTTTCGGTGCTGAGGAAACTCTCGAGTTCGCCGCGGAAGAAGGCCACGCGCTCGGCGGCGCGCGGGTGCGCTTGCGGAAAGTCGAAGGAAAGCGTGGCCAGCGCGTCGATCACCCGAAAGCTGCCCATGTTGCGGCCGTAGATGGTTTCCACGCCGATGATGCCCACGATGATCTCGGCCGGCACGCCGAACTCGCGCTCGGCGCGCGCCAGCACGGCGGCGTTGTCGCGCCAGAAGCGCACGCCGGCGGCAACGCGCACCGGGTCGATGAATCGGCTGCGGTAGGCGCGCCAGTTCTTCGGCGCGCCGCCCTGGGCCGGCAGCATGAGGCGCGGCACGTTGGGCAGGAAGCGCGCGCCGCCGATGGTGCTGCGCACCCATTCGCGGTCCAGCCCGCGGCGTTGCGCGACTTCGTCGGCAAAGGCCATGGCGTCGGCGCGCGTGGCGTAGGGGGCGCCGGTGGCTGCGGGCGACGGCTTGCCGGCGCCGCCCGCCTTCTTGCCGGCAGGCTGCGCCGCCGCCTTGCGCTGGCTGGCAGCCGCCTGGGCGTTGGCGGCACTGCATGCCGCAATCAGGAAGGCAAGGGCGATGCAGGAAAGGGTGAGGGGCTTCGAGATCACGGGGGTGCGGCGCATCGGAGGATTGTGCCGTTGGCCGGGCCCGCTTTTGCCGCTGGACAGGCCTCGGTGAGAACTGGTTACAGTTCGAGGTTTGCTGCCTGCCGCCCGCGGCACCTCCTGCCTTGTCCGTCCCCCCTGCTGAATCCGACCCGTCGACCGCGCGGGAGACCGATGCCATTTCCAGCCAGCGCCGCAAGCGCGTGTTGGTGATCGACTACTCGCAGACCGGGCAATTGCGCCGGGTCATGGAGCGCGTGGTCGAGCCGCTGCGGGCCGACCCGGCCATCGAGGTGCACGTGGAGACGCTGCGCCCGCTGCAGGACTACCCCTTTCCCTGGCCTTTCCTGCGCTTCTTCGACGCTTTCCCCGAATCGGCCCACATGGTGCCGCCGGCCCTGGCGCCGCTGACGCTCGAGGGCGACGAGCATTTCGACCTGGTCATCCTGCCCTGGCAGGTGTGGTTTCTCGCGCCCTCGCTGCCCATCACCGGCTTCCTCAAGCACCCGTTGGCGCCGCGCCTTCTGGGTGGCAAACCGGTGGTGGCGGTTGTTGCTTGCCGCAACATGTGGATGCTGGCCTTCGAGAAACTCAAGGGCATGCTGGCGGCCACGGGGGCGCGGCTGGTCGACCACGTGGTGCTGACCGACCCCGGGCCGACGCTGGCCACGCTCTTCACCACGCCGGTGTGGATGCTCAGCGGCCGCAAGAAAGGCTTCTGGGGCATGCCCGATGCCGGCCTGACAACCGAGCAGATCGACGGCACGCGCCGCTTCGGCCGTGCCTTGCGCGACGCGCTGGCCAAGGGGCAGGAGCGGGGCCCCGGTCCGCTGCTGGCCGGCCTGGGTGCGGCCAGTGCCCAGCCGCGCCTGTACTTCGGCGAGAAGACCGGCACGCGCAGCTTCTACCTGTGGGGCAAGCTGCTTCGCGCGGCGGGCGGGCCCGGCGCCGCGGCGCGCAAGCCGCTGCTGGCGCTGTACTTCGTGTTTCTTCTTGTTCTGATTGTCACGCTCTTGCCGCTGAGCCTGGGGCTGCAGGCGCTGCTGCGGCCGTTGTTCGGCCGGCGGCTCTCTAGAATCCAGGCCCAGTTTGAACTGCCTTCCGGCAGCGCCACCGATCGCTGCCACTTGT
>JAFECZ010000623.1 GCA_018241905.1 Pseudomonadota bacterium | reverse complement strand
TTCGAACAAGCTCAAAAAGCTTAGGTCGGTGTCAACGAAACCGGCAGCAGCCCAGATTGACCAACATCCGACTGGTGTGCATCCGCTTGGCCATTTGAGTCTTATTGATCTTGCGAGCCTTCATTGCCTGCCCAATCTGCCACGCGATCACCCGCTTTACAGCGGCGGCCGCCATCTCTTCACGGATTGCTTCCGTATCGAGACAATCATCGAGATTGCTTCCAATGTGCTTGCTCATGATGCTCTCCTGAAGCGTAAGCGCGCGGTGAACCCGTCTTGACGAGGCGGCAGATCAGGCTGTCGCCGTCGGTTGCCAACGGTGGGGCAGCAGTTCCTCGATACGACTGGCCGGCTGCGTGGGCAACCGCTCGAGGATGTCTTTCAAGTACGCGTGGGGCTCATGCCCGTTCAGGCGTGCTGAGTGCACCAGGCTCATGACGGCTGCGGCCCGCTGACCGGCGCGCAAGCTGCCGGCGAAGAGCCAGTTGGACCTGCCCAGGGCGATGGGCCGGATCTGGTTCTCCACCCGGTTGTTGTCCGCCGGCAGGTCACCATCGTCGATGTAGCGCGTCAGCGCCTGCCAACGCTTGAGGCTGTAGTCGATGGCCCTGGCCGTGGCTGACCCCTCGGGCACCTTCTGCCGCTGCGCGGTAAGCCATTGATGCAGCGCATCGGCCACCTTGCGAGAGCGCTCTTGGCGGATCCGCTTGCGTTCCTCGGCCGCCAGCGCGGCCACGTCGCGCTCGATGTCGTAGAGCTCACCGAAGAACTTCAGCGCCTGCTGGCCGACTGGACTGCCGTGGTTGGCCCATAGCTCATGGAACTTGCGCCGAGCGTGCGCCAGGCAACCAGCCTCGGTGATGCCGAGCTCGAAGCAGGCCTTGTAGCCCGAGAAGTCATCGCACACCAGTGTCCCGCGCCAGCTGTGCTCGCCGCCAAGGCCGAGGAACGCACGGGCATGCTGACCACCGCGCCCCTCGGCGAAGTCGAACACCACCGCGCGCAGCGCGCTGTAGGCCGTCGTGCAGTAGCTCCAGAGGTAGGCCCGGTGTGTCTTGCCGTTGCCGGGCTTGAGCATGGCCACCGGCGTCTCGTCGGCATGCAGCACGCGCGCCTGGAGCATCTCGCGCTTGAGCGCGTCCACCAGCGGCTGCAGCTGCACGCCACACTGGCCAACCCAGGTACCCAGCGTGGAACGAGGGAGGGCCAGGCCAGCACGGCCGAAGATGGCTTCCTGCCTGTACAGCGGCAGGTGATCGAGGTACTTGGCCACCAGCACCTGGGCCAGCAGGCCTGCCGTCGGGATGCCCTTGTCGATGATGTGCGGCGCCACCGGCGCCTGGATCAGCGTCTCGCACCGGGCGCATACCCACTTGCCGCGGACATGGCGCTCCACCGTGAACACGCCGGGTTCGTAGTCGAGCTTCTCCGCCACGTCCTCGCCGATGCGCTGGAGCTGGCAGCCGCATGCACAAGTGGTGCTCTGCGGTTCGTGGCGGATCTCTCGGCGCGGCAGGTTGACGGGCAGGACCTGGCGCTTGGGCTGTTGCTTCTCGCGCTGCTCGTCGTGGGCGGGAGCGAGCTGCTCCAGCTCACGCTCCAGCGCCGCGAGATCGGCATCGATGGTCTCTTCCAGCAGGCTCTTCTGCTCGGTGCTGAAGGCTTCGGACTTGGCGGCGAACTTCAGCCGCTTGAGCACAGCCATCTCGTGCGTGAGCTTGTCGATGGCAGCCTGCTTGAACGCAATCTCGTGGTCGCGCCGTTGGATCTCGAGCTTGTTGGCCTGCACCTGGCCCATGAGCGAGTGCACCATCTCGCGCAGTTGCTGCGCGTCCAGGTGGTCAAGGTTGGTGGCCGTGTCGCTCACGGAAGGCAATGGTGCCCCAGAACACTGAGGCGAGCATCAGCAACTTCGGCAATTGCGCTGCCGCGCTACAGCACGCAGATGACGCCAGCCTCGCCGACGCGTTGCCAAGGCAGGCCTAGCACCAGGGCATCGAACTGGGGGCGATTCAGGCTGAGCGTAGGAGCTGCGTCCTTGGGCCAGATGAACTTGCCTTGATGAAGACGCCTGGCCGCCAGCCAGATGCCGATGCCATCGTGCACGAGCACCTTCATGCGGTTGGCGCGGCGGTTGGCGAACAGGTACGCGTGGTGTGGCCTGGCAGCGCCGAAGACGCGCACGACGCGCGCCAGGGCCGCCTCGGTGCCGGCACGCATGTCCAGTGGCTCGACAGCCAGCCACAGTGCATCGACGCGGATCACCTAAGTATCTCGCGCAGCCACGCGGCACACTCGCTCGACGCGCTCAGCGGCCAGGTCACGTTCACCGCAATGGCGCCGCGCCGCAGTTCGAGTCGGATGTCGCCAGCGGGCGGTTGACTTGGAGCCAGCGCGATGGCCACGAATTCGTCTTGCCGGCTACCACCTGCCGTGCCAGCGACTCCCGTGGACAGGCGCCGCCACTTGTGCACGAGGTTGGCATTGAGGCCGTTCGCCAATGCCACCTGCGCCACCGACGCGCCAGGCTCGGCGCAGGCCGCCAGCACCCGCTGCTTCAGGTCTTGCGCGTGGCGCCGACGGCTCACGCGTTTGGAGTCTTCCATGGTGTCCACCTAAATCCTTGGTGGACACCATCGTTATGGACACAGCGCCCGCGCTCAAGACGGGATCACCGCGCGATTAC
>JAFECZ010000622.1 GCA_018241905.1 Pseudomonadota bacterium | reverse complement strand
TGTAGGTGTTGGGCGAGATCTCCAGGTTGTCGCGGATGTGCACCACCGGCACCAGGAAGCCCAGGTCCTGCGCGATCTTCTTGCGGATGCTCTTGATGCGCCCCAGCAGCTCGCCGTTCTGCGACTGGTCCACCAGCGGGATGAGGCGATAGCCCACTTCCATGCCCAGCGGGTCGACCAGCTGCACGTCGTCCCAGCTGGCTTCGGCCTGCTCGGGCGCGGGCGCCACGGCGGCCCGCTCGGCCTCGGCCTTCTGCGCGGCTTCCTGCGGTGCGCGCTGGATCTTCTTGTGCGCCATCCAGAACAGGCCGCCCGCAATGGCCAGGAAGGCGAAGCTGGGCATGCCCGGAATCAGGCCCATCAGGCCGATGATGCCGCCCGTGAGAAGCATGACCTGCGGGTTGGAAAACAGCTGCCCCGTCAGTTGCCGGCCCACGTCCTCGTCGGTGCTCACGCGCGAGACGATGACGCCGGCCGCGGTGGAGATGACCAGCGCCGGAATCTGCGCCACCAGGCCGTCGCCGATGGCCAGCAGCGTATAGGCCGTGCCCGCCGCGGCAAAGCCCATGTCGTGCTGGATCATGCCCACGAACAGGCCGCCGATGATGTTGATCACCATGATGAGCAGGCCCGCCACCGCGTCGCCGCGCACGAACTTGCTGGCACCGTCCATCGAGCCGTAGAAGTCCGATTCCTGCGCCACTTCCTTGCGGCGCTGGCGCGCGGCCTTCTCGTCGATCAGGCCGGCATTCAGGTCGGCGTCGATGGCCATCTGCTTGCCCGGCATGGCGTCGAGCATGAACCGCGCGCCCACTTCGGCGATGCGGCCCGCGCCCTTGGTGATGACCATGAAGTTGATGATCACCAGGATGACGAAAACCATCACGCCCACGGCAAAGTTGCCGCCCACCAGGAAGTGGCCGAAGGATTCGATCACCTTGCCGGCCGCATCGGGGCCGGAGTGGCCGTGCATCAGCACCACGCGGGTGGAGGCCACGTTCAGCGACAGGCGCAGCAGCGTGGAGAACAGCAGCACCGCCGGAAAGGCCGCGAAGTCCAGCGGCTTCATGGTGTACATGCTGACCAGCAGCACCATCACCGACAGCGCGATGTTGAAGGTGAACAGCAGATCCAGCAGCAATGGCGGCAGCGGCAGCACCATCATGCTCAGGATCATCACGATCAGGATGGGGCCGGCCAGGCCCTTGAACTGGCCGTTGGCGAAGACCTGCGCGGGGTTGCGCAGCATTTGGGTCATGGCGTTCATGGCGTGCTTCTTCTTCAGTCGGCCGGCGCGGCGTACTCGAGTTCAGGCGGAATGGGCAGGTCGGCCGGTTCGCGCGGCGCATCGCCGCCCTCGTTCTGCCAGCGCTTGAGCCGGTACACCCAGGCCAGCACCTCGGCCACGGCGGTGTACAGGCCCGCCGGAATCTCCTGGCCCAGCCTGGTGTTCTTGTAGAGCGCACGCGTGAGCGGCGGCGCCTCGAGCACCGCCACCTTGTGTTCCTTTGCGATCTCGCGGATGCGCAGCGCCACCAGGTCGACGCCCTTGGCCACCACGCGCGGGGCGCGCATGTCGCCGTCCACGTACTTCAGCGCCACGGCGAAGTGCGTCGGGTTGGTCACCACGATGTCGGCCTTGGGCACCTCGGCCATCATCCGGCGGCGCGACATCTGCTGCTGCTGGCTGCGGATGCGCGCCTTGATGTGCGGGTCGCCTTCGCTTTCCTTGTGTTCCTGGCGCAGGTCTTCCTTGGACATGCGCAGCTTGCGGTAGTGGTTCCACAGCTGGTAGGGCACGTCGATGAGCGCAATGAGCAGCAGCGCCGCGACGATGAGCACGCTGTCCTGCGCCACCAGCTTGGCCATCTGCGGCAAGGCGGCGCTGGCAGGCTGGGCCATGAGCGCCATCACGCGGTCCATGTTGCCCATGATCACGAGCCAGGCCACGCCGCCGATGAGCAGCGACTTGGCCAGCGCCTTGGTCAACTCGGCCAGCGACTGCGAGGAGAACATGCGGCCGATGCCGGCCAGCGGATCGAGCTTGCCGAAGTTGGGTGCCAGCGATTTGGTGGAAAGCAGCCAGCCGCCGAGCATCATCGGCCCGACCAGGGCCGCCACCGCCATCACGCTCAGGATGGGCAGCACCGCCAGCAGGGCATCGAGCAGCATGGCGCCCACGTGCGCAAGCATGAAGGAGGTGTCGAAGGCCGACGCGCGCTCGAAGCGCAGGCCCCGGTGCAGGGCCTGCTGCATGCTTGCGCCGAGCGAATCGGCGCTGGACCAGATGCCGGCGACTGCGGCACCGAGCAGGACCAGCGTGCTCAGCTCCCGCGAGCGGGCAACCTGGCCTTCCTCGCGCGCCTTTTCCAGGCGCCGCGGGGAGGCTGGTTCCGTTTTCTCGAGATCGCTTTCCTCTGACATCCATGCTCCGAATGCATGCCGCACGATGCGGCAGCCTCGAAGCAAATTATTCGAGCCGGTGCACTAAACCAATCTGTCGATGAAGCTCGGCAAAGTGCTGCTTCTCGCGCGATTCGTGCCGGGTGGGCCGCCCGGTCTGCGCTGCCCGCCGGCGGCCGCCACTGGGCCGGTCGTGGGCCGCCCGGTCCGCGCTGCCCGCCGGCGGCCGCCACTGGGCCGGTCGGCGCTGCGCGCCGACTCCCCTGCGGTGCTCGCGAAACCGGCCT
>JAFECZ010000621.1 GCA_018241905.1 Pseudomonadota bacterium | reverse complement strand
GGTTCATCGAGGCCTTCGCCAACATCTACGCCGGTGTCATCGAGGACATCCGTGCGCGCATCGAGGGGCGCGCCGCCGACCCGTTGCTGGCCGACTATCCGCACGTGGAAGACGGTGCGCGTGGCGTGCGCTTCATCGAGCGCACGGTGGCGTCGGCGGCCAGCACGGCCAAATGGACGCCCTGGTAGGGCGCCCCGCTAGCGCCATCGTCCTATTCCAGCGGCGCGCCAGGCAGGGTAGAACGCGGTCTTGACGACCACTGCCTGTCTGCCGGAGATGCCGATGTCCCTGCACAAGACCCTTTTCGCCGCAGCGCTGCTGCTGTCTGCCGCCTGCACGGCCAGCGCTGCCGGCATCGACTACCCGCCGCGCAAGCCCGGCCTGTGGGAAATGAGCATGGCGCACGGCGACGAGGCGCAAGCCAAGCCGCACGTCGTGCAGCAGTGCATCGACGCGAAGACCGATGCCGCCATGCGCGAGATGGGGCAGGGTGCCAGCCGCGACGCCTGCACGAAGCAGGACATGCGCAAGGACGGCGCAACGATCGTGGTCGATTCGGTCTGCAAGATGGGGCCCACCACGCTCACGAGCCATGCCGAGATCAGCGGCGACTTTTCCAGCAACTACCGCATGGAGTCGCACACCACTTACGAACCGCCCATGGCCGGCCGCACCAAGGGCACGGCCATCGTCGAGGCCAAGTGGCTGGGGCCGTGCAAGGCGGGCCAGAAGCCGGGCGACATGGTCATGCCCAATGGGCAGACGATGAACTTCATGGACATGCAGTCCATGCAGAAGAACCGCAAGAAGTAGGGCCCGGAGCACCGCGCGTGGCGCCGCACCCTGCGCTGCTGCCGCCGGCCGAATGAAGGCGAGCGACGTCAATGCCTGGTTCGCCTCGCGCGGCTGGCGGCCCTTCGGCTTCCAGCGCGAGGTGTGGGATGCCGTCGCCAAGGGGCGCTCCGGCCTGCTGCACGCCACCACCGGCGCCGGCAAGACCTACGCGCTGTGGTTCGGCGCGCTGCTGGCGCTGTCGCAGCCGGCAGGCGCCCGTCGGCGAAGCAGCTCTGCGGCAGACGCGCCCGCCGCTGCACCACTGCAGGTGCTCTGGATCACGCCCATGCGCGCCCTGGCGGCCGATACGCTGCGTGCGCTGCAACTTCCGCTCGAATCGCTGGCCACGCACTGGCAGGCCGGCGCGCGCAGCGGCGATACCTCTTCCGCCGAACGCAGCGCGCAGGACAAGCGACTTCCTACCGCGCTGGTCACCACGCCCGAGAGCCTGTCGTTGATGCTCTCGCGCGCCGATGCCCGGGACCAGCTGCGCAGCGTACGCATGGTCGTGGTGGACGAGTGGCACGAGCTCATGGGCAACAAGCGCGGCGTGCAGGTGCAGCTGGCGCTGGCCCGCCTGAGGCGCTGGCGACCCGATCTGTTGGTGTGGGGCATGTCGGCCACGCTGGGCAACCTGGACGAAGCCTTGCGAACGCTGCTCGGCCCAGGTGCCGCGGCGGGCGGCGTGCTGGTGCGCGGCGAAACACCCAAGGAACTCATCGTCGATTCGCTGCTGCCCGGCCGGTCGGAGCGCTTTCCCTGGGGAGGTCACCTGGGCGTGACGATGCTGCCGCAGGTGGTGGAAGAAATTGCGGCCAGCAGCACCACGCTGGTCTTCACCAACACCCGCTCGCAGGCCGAGATCTGGTATTCGGCGCTGCTCGATGCGCGGCCCGACTGGGCTGGCGAGATCGCGCTGCACCACGGCTCGCTGGATCGCGCGGTGCGCGAATGGGTGGAGCTGGCATTGAAGGCGGGCAGCCTGCGCGCGGTGGTGTGCACCTCGAGCCTGGACCTGGGCGTGGACTTCCTGCCGGTGGAGCGCGTGCTGCAGATCGGCTCGGCCAAGGGCATCGCGCGGCTGCTGCAGCGCGCCGGGCGATCGGGCCATGCGCCGGGCCGGCCGTCGCGCATCACCATGGTGCCCACGCACAGCATCGAAATCATCGAGGGCGCCGCTGCCCGTGCCGCCATCGCCGCCGGCCAGATCGAGGCGCGACAGACGCCGCACCAGCCGCTGGATGTTCTGGTGCAGCACCTGGTGACGGTGGCGCTGGGCGGCGGCTTCAGCCCCGACGAGTTGTACGAGGAAGTGCGCAGCACCGCCGCCTATGCGGGCCTGCCGCCGCAGGGCTGGCAGTGGTGCCTGGACTTCGTTGCCCGCGGCGGCCCGTCGCTCGTGGCCTACCCCGACTTCAAGCGTGTGGTGCCCGATGCGCAAGGCGTGTGGCGCGTGCCCGATGCGCGGCTGGCGCGGCGCCATCGCATGAACATTGGCACCATCGTCAGCGACGCCAGCATCTCGGTGCAGTACTTGAGCGGTGGCCGCATCGGCAGTGTGGAAGAGAGCTTCATCGCGCGCCTGAAGCCGGGCGATTGCTTTCTCTTCGGCGGCCGGCTGCTGGAGTTGGTGCGCATCCACGACATGACGGCCCAGGTCCGCCGTGCCACCGGCCAGCGCCCGGCCGTGCCGCGCTGGGGCGGCGGGCGCATGGCATTCACCAGCACCCTGGGCGATGCGGTGGTGCAGCAGCTGGCCCGCGCGGGCGAGGGCATCTTCGATTCGCCCGAGCTGCAGAGCCTGCGGCCGCTGCTGGAGCTGCAGCGGCAATGGTCCGCGCTGCCGTCGCACGAGCA
>JAFECZ010000620.1 GCA_018241905.1 Pseudomonadota bacterium | reverse complement strand
CCGCGGAACTTGTAGTTGCTGGTCAGCGTGACGTTGGCCGTGACGGGCGACGCTTGCGCCGCCAGGGCGTCAGCCGACTGTGCGTATGCCAGCCCAGGGACCAGAAGGATCGCGCCGACGGCGCTCGATAGCTTGGCTTGCATGTGCATGTGCATGCGTGATGCGTAGTTGAAAGGTCGGCAAGGCTAGGGCCGCCTTCGCCAAAGCAGTGCAAAGACTCGCGCCCTGCGCATCAAGATTGCGAAAACGCACCTCGGTCGGCCGCCCCATTTACGCGGGATCCTCGTCTTTTTCCACCGCTTTTATGCGCGCCTGTCCAAACTGCACCGCACCTGTACTGGAGAAAGGTGTTCGTTCATGGCCTATGCCGCCTACCGTGATCACGAGGTGCTCGAGTTTGCCGGCCGCAAGCCGCGCCAGTCCGCGTGCTTCCTTGTCCTGCATGTCACAGTGAGCTGTGCCGACGCGTGGCGCGTGCGGCAGGCGCTCGCGGGTTGTGCCGGTGCCGGCGTCGCCAGGTGCGAGCCGTTGCTGCACGAACGCGGTCCGACCGTTGAAAGCGTTGCCCCGCGCGCGCGGCTGGCGATTCGCCTGCCCCGGTCCGGCTACCTGGAAGTCGTGCGCGCCGTGCTGCGGGCCGTGCCCTCAGGCGAAATCGGATGCGTCATGAACTGGCGCGAACACCTGCGCCGCTGCGCGTTGGAATCCGATCGCCCATGAAAAAACCGCCCGAAGGCGGTTCTCTCGTTTTCTTTGCTGCAGCGCACCCCGATCAAACGGCGGACCGGTGAAGGTCCGGGCTGGTGGGTTGCCTGAAAAGCCTCAGGCGGCGGCGGTGGCCAGGGCCTTGACCTTGGCCGACAGGCGGCTCTTGTCGCGAGCTGCCTTGTTCTTGTGGAAGATGCCCTTGTCGGCCACCGTGTCCACGATGCTTTGCGCCTTGGCGAAGAGTTCGGCGGCCTTGGTCTTGTCGCCAGCGGCAACGGCCTTCTCGACGTTCTTCACGGCGGTGCGGTATTTGGAGCGCAGCGAGGTGTTCGCGGCGTTGATCTTGACGTCCTGGCGGACGCGCTTGCGGCCCGACGCGAGGCGCGGGTTCTTCTTCTTGGGCTTGGACGATGCCATGTTAAGTATCCTTCGGTGTCTGGGGATGTTGCAGCAAAGCCCTCGATTGTAGCCCAAGCGGCCTAACCGGGCTCCAGGGCAGTTTCAAGCCAATACACTCGGGCGGTGTCGCTTTTCAAGTCCGCCTCCACCGTCTCCCTGCTGACCCTGGCCTCTCGCATCACCGGCCTCGTGCGGGACGTGCTGTTTGCCTCCGTGTTCGGCGTCAGCGCCCTGACCGACGCCTTCAACGTCGCCTTCCGTATTCCCAACTTGTTTCGTCGGGTATTTGGCGAAGGCGCCTTCAGCCAGGCCTTCGTCCCGGTGCTGGCGGCGCGCAAGGCGGAGCAGGGCGAGGCCGGGGCCAAGGTGCTGGTCGACCATGTCGCTACCCTGCTTGCCTGGGCGGTGGTGCTGCTGAGCATCGCCGGCGTGCTGGCGGCGCCGCTGATGGTGTGGGCCATGGCCAGCGGCTTGCGCCAGACCGCGCACGGCTACGAGGCTGCCGTGGTCATGACGCGCTGGATGTTCCCCTACATCGCCTTCATGTCGCTGGTGGCGCTGGCCGGCGGCATTCTCAACACCTGGAAGCGCTTTGCGGTGCCGGCCGCCTCGCCGGTACTGCTGAACCTGTGCCTCATCGGCTCGATCGTGCTGGGTGCACCGTGGTTCCGGCGCCTGGGCATCGAGCCCATCTATGCCCAGTGCGTAGGCGTGATGGTGGGCGGTGCGCTGCAACTGGCACTCCAGCTGCCCGCGTTGCGCCGCCTGGGGCTGCTGCCGCGCATCGGCCTGAGCCGGGGCCGGATTCGCGCGGCCTGGCAGGACGAGACCACGCGCAAGGTCATCCGCCTGATGTTGCCGGCCCTGCTGGGCGTGAGCGTGGCGCAGGTTTCGCTGCTCATCAACACGCAGATTGCTTCGCACCTGGCACCCGGCAGCGTGACCTGGGTGACCGGCGCAGACCGGCTCATGGAGTTTCCGACCGCCATGCTGGGCGTGGCGCTGGGCGTGGTGCTGATGCCGCAACTGGCCGGCGCGCGCGCGGCCGGCGACGAGGCGCGCTATTCGTCGATGCTGGACTGGGGCCTGCGCCTCGTGCTGCTGCTGTCGCTGCCCAGTGCCATGGCGCTGCTGGTTTTCTCGGGGCCGCTGGTCGCGGTGCTCTTCCACTACGGCCTGTACAGCGGCACCGACGTGGCGCGCACCAGTTCAGCCCTGGTGGGCTACGGCGTCGGGCTGCTGGGCATCGTTGCCATCAAGGTGCTGGCGCCGGGCTACTACGCCAAGCACGACATGCGCACGCCCATGCTCATTGCCGTGGGTGTGCTGGTCTTCACGCAGGTGTTGAACTTCTTTCTCGTGCCGCACCTGCAGCATGCAGCGCTGACCCTGTCGATCGGCATCGGCGCGCTGGTCAATTCGCTCTGGCTGCTTGCAGGACTGCTTCGTGCCGGCACCTACAGGCCGGTGACGGGCTGGCCGCTGTTCATCCTGCGCGTGCTGGTGGCCACGGCGGCGCTGGGTGGTCGCGCCGGCACGGGCGACGGGGAGGGCGGGCGCATTTCCGAGGGGGCGGTGAACGTGTCGGCGCGCGACCTCGA
>JAFECZ010000061.1 GCA_018241905.1 Pseudomonadota bacterium | reverse complement strand
GGCGCTGCTGCGGGTGGCGCGCTGCCAGCCAGGTCCAGGCGGCCATGGCGTCTTCGCGGGCAGTGTCTTCGGACGGCAGCTCCTTGGTGCTCTTGCCGAAGCCGCGGTAGTCCACCGCAAGCACCGAAAAGCCCAGCTCGTGCATGCGCTGGATGCGCGGCGCCGAGCCCGCCACGTTGAAGCGGGCGCCATGCAGATAAAGAAGCACGGGCGTGTCCACCGATTCGGGCTTGCTGCCCAGCCACAGGCCATGCAGGCGGGCCGGCTCGCCGGTGATGGAGGATTTGAAGTCGATCCAGACGTCTTCCATGCCCGTCGTCATCGATGCGGTGTTGCCCCAGCTGCGGTCGCTGGGCTGGAAGATCCACTCGCGCTGGTGTGCGTCGAGCGTGGAGCAGCCGCCGGCGAGGACACCGACGAGCACGGTACTCAATGCGAACAGGGACCAGCGTTTCATTCGATAGACAACAAGGCAATCGACCGGTGGATGACGTCCAAAGTTCCACTCGCCCTGTCGACGGGGCTTGGGCACAGACTTGATGCAACGGGTATGCCAGCAACTTGGATGACAGTCGTGGCAAAGTCTAATTGTCCGCTTCTGCGAGCTGAACTCGGCTTCTTCCCGTAAAACCCGGGAAATCCCTAGGCTTGACGAGTGATTGGGGCGTCAGCGCCCGCGCAGGAAGAGCGTGTCGAGGTCACGCAACGTTACTTGTCGCCATGTGGGACGTCCGTGGTTGCACTGGTCCGAGCGCTCGGTGGCTTCCATCTGGCGCAACAGGCCGTTCATCTCGTCCAGCGTGAGCTTGCGGTTGGCGCGCACGGCGCCGTGGCAGGCCATGGTGGCCAGCAGCTCGTTCTGGGCGCGCTGCACCACCGTGCTGGCGTCTTGCTGGGCCAGCTCGGCCAGCACGCTGCGCGCCAGCTCCACGGGGTCGCCCTCGGCCAGGGTGCTCGGCACGGCGCGCACCGCCAGCGTCTTGGGCGAAAACGGCGTGATCTCCAGGCCCAGCGCCGGCAGCACCGACGCGCAGGCTTCGGCCGTGGCCACTTCCTGGGGGGTGGCGGCAAAGGTCGCCGGAATGAGCAGCGGCTGGCTGCTGATGGCCGCGCCGTCCAGCTGCGTCTTCAGCCGCTCGTAGACGATGCGCTCGTGCGCCGCGTGCATGTCGACGATGACCAGGCCATGGTCGTTCTCGGCCAGGATGTAGATGCCTTGCAGCTGCCCGAGCGCGCGGCCCAGGGGCCAGGCCTGGGACTCGGCCGGTTCGGCCCTTGCCGGTGCGGCCGGCTGCAGGGCCGGCGCGGCGGCGCCGGGCATGAAGGCGGGTTCGCTGGCGGCCGGCCGCTCGTAGGCCTGGCTCGGCCACATGGCGGCACTGTCGCCCAGGCCCTGGCGCTCGCGCGCCACGAACTGCATCGACGGCTGCGACCACGGGCGCATGTTTGCTGCGATGGGGGCGGCTGGCTCGGCCAGGGGCAGTGCCGCATCGGACAGCGGCGCCTCCACCCCGTGCCCGGCCCGCGGAACGGCCAATGCGTTCTCGATGGCATGGCGCACCGCCTGGTGCACTTCGCGCCCGTCGCGAAAGCGCACTTCGATCTTGGTCGGGTGCACGTTCACGTCCACGCGCGCCGGATCGATCTCGAGGAACAGCGCGTACACCGGCTGGCGCTGGCCATGCAGCACGTCCTCGTAGGCGCTGCGCACCGCATGGGCCAGCACCTTGTCGCGCACGAAGCGGCCGTTGACGTAGAAGAACTGCTGGTCGCCGCGCGAGCGTGCCGCATCCGGAATGCCGGCGCGCCCGGTGACGCGCACCGCACCCGACACGTGGTCGACCGGCACGCTGCGCGAGACGAAGTCCTCGTTCATCGCGTCGGCCAGCCGTGCCTCGAGCGATGCGGCCGCGCGCCATTGCTCCACGAGCTTGCCTTCGTGCCACACGGCAAAGCCCACGTCGGGCCGCGCCAGCGCGTGGCGCCGCACGGCCTCCAGGCAATGCGCCAGCTCGGTGGCATCGGTCTTGAGAAACTTGCGCCGGGCCGGGGTGGCGAAGAACAGCTCGCGCACTTCCACGGTGGTGCCGACGGTGCGCGCCACGGGCTTGAGTTCGCCCGAACGTCCGTCGAGCGACCAGGCGCTGGCATCGCCCTTGCCGTCGGCCGTGCGCGAATGCAGGGTCATCTCTGCAATCGAATTGATGGCCGCCAGCGCCTCGCCCCGAAAGCCCATGGTGCCGACGGTTTCGAGCTCGTGCAGGCTGGCGATCTTGCTGGTGGCGTGGCGCCGCAGCGCTACCGGCAACTCCGACGCCGGGATGCCCTGGCCGTCGTCTTCCACCGAGATGAGGCGCACGCCGCCCGCCAGCAGGCGCACCACGATCTGGCGCGCGCCGGCGTCCAGCGCGTTGTCCACCAGTTCGCGCACCACCGAGGCGGGGCGCTCCACCACTTCGCCTGCGGCGATCTGGCTGATCAACTCATCCGGCAGCTCCCGGATGGGGCGGCGGGCGGAAATCGGCTGGGTGGGGGAAGGCAGGACGGCACTCACCCGGCCATTCTAGGAAAACATGACAGGCGGCTGCCGTTGGCCGGCCAGGCGTGGGGTTTCAAGAAGAGCGCCATGCGCGCATCGTGATAATCCATGCCATGGAGATCATCACCTTCCTCATCGACTTCATCCTGCACGTCGACAAGCACCTCGAGACTTTCGTTGCGGCCTACGGCACCTGGGTGTACGTGCTGCTTTTCATCATCGTCTTCGTCGAGACGGGGCTGGTGGTGATGCCGTTCCTGCCCGGCGATTCGCTGCTCTTCATCGTCGGTGCGCTGTGCGGGGCGGGCATGATGGATTTTCCGCTCGCGTGCGGCGTGCTGCTGGTGGCCGCGGTCCTGGGCGACCAGTGCAACTACCAGATCGGGCGCTACTTCGGTCCCAAGGTGTTCCAGTGGGAGAGTTCGCGCTTCTTCAACAAGAAGGCCTTCGACCAGGCGCATGCGTTCTACGAGCGCTATGGCGGCATCACCATCATCCTGGCGCGCTTCATGCCCTTCATTCGCACCTTCGCGCCCTTCGTGGCGGGCGTGGCGATGATGGGGCGGCCCAAGTTCACGGCCTACAACGTGGCGGGGGCGCTGCTGTGGGTGCTGGGCATCGCGACGGCGGGCTACTTCTTCGGCAACCTGCCCCTCGTGCGCCAGCACCTGGACAAGATCATCTGGGCCCTGATTCTGGTGCCGGGGCTCATCGCCATCTACGGTGCCTGGCGCACGGGGCGCAAGTCCTCGCAGGATGCGCGCGCGGCCGGGACTACCAAGGCCTAGAACAACGACCCCGTGGTATCCGCCACCCGCGCACGGCGTTCAGGCGCAGGTGCCGTGGCCTCGGGGCTGCCCGCCTTGGCCAGCGTGCCGACACGCACGCCCAACAGCCGCAAGGGCCGCTCCAGCGACACGCGCCGCAAGCAATGCCCGGCGGTCTGGCGGATGACTTTCCCGTCCGCGGTGAACATGGCAACCGTCTGGTCCCGTGTGGCAATCTTGAAGTCGTCGTAACGCAGCTTGATGCCGATGGTCTTGCCCACATAGCCCTTGCGCTGCAGGTCTTCGGCAAGCCTCTCGCACAGGTGCGTGAAGATGGCGCCCAACTCCGCGCGGTCGCGCACCGCATGCAGGTCGCGCTCGAACGTGGTCTCGCGGCTCATCGACACCGGCTCGCTCTCGGTCACCACCGGACGGCTGTCGCGACCCCAGGCCACCTCGTGCATCCAGGTACCCGTGGACTTGCCGAAGTTGGCAACAAGCCAGTCGCGCTCGCAGGCCGCCAACTGCCCGATGGTCTCGATGCCCAGGCGCTTGAGCTTCTCGTCGGCCTTCGGGCCAATGCCGTTGACCTTGCGGCAAGGCAGGGGCCAGATTCGCGTCTGCACGTCGGCCTCATACACCACCGAGATACCGTTGGGCTTCTGGAACTCGCTGGCCATCTTGGCGATGAGCTTGTTGGGCGCCACGCCGATGGAGCAAGTCAGGCCCGTGGCTTCGAAGATGGATTTCTGGATGAGCCGCGCCAGCACGCGCCCGCCCTCGCGCTGGCCGCCGGGCACCTCGGTGAAGTCGATGTACACCTCGTCCACCCCGCGGTCTTCCATGAGCGGCGCGATGTCGCGGATGATGCCCTTGAACTGGCGCGAGAAGCGCCGCACCTCGTCGAAATCCACCGGCAGCACAATGGCTTGCGGACACAGCTTGGCCGCCTTCATCATGCCCATGGCCGAGCCCACGCCGAACACCCGCGCCGGGTAGGTGGCGGTGGTGATCACGCCGCGCCCCACGTAGTCCTTGAGCAGCGCAAAGGCCTCGACCGGAATATCCGCCAGCGTGCCGCCTTCGGGCACATGGCGCACGATGGCTTCGTCCACCTTGCGCCGGCCGCCGCCGATGACCACCGGCAAGCCCTTGAGCTGCGGATAGCGCAGCAGCTCCACGGACGCGAAGAAGGCGTCCATGTCGAGGTGGGCGATGCGGCGGATGGTGTCGGTCACGGAACCCCCGATTCTCGCGCCTGCCACTGTCAATCACCTGCCATACGCCATATCACCTGCCCGGCGCGACCCACTGGTGCGCGGCGCGCTTCGATGCCATCATTGCCGCCATCATGCAGACCATCGCCACCATCTTCTGGCGCCGGCTCGACGCTCCGGGACATGACGCCTGCCGTCTGGAACGGCATGGCGAGTCCTGGCAGTTGGACGGGGCGGCTGTTTTCCAACACACCGACGGCCGGCCCGCGCGGCTGGACTACCGGGTTTACTGCGACAAGGCCTGGCACACCAAATGGGGCCGCGTGCGCGGCTGGGTGGGCTCGGCCGCCGTCGACTTCGCCATTGCCCGCAACGCGCGCGGCGACTGGACGCTCAACGAGGAGGTAGTGCCCGAGATGGCGCATTGCATCGACCTCGACCTGGGCTTTACCCCGGCCACCAACCTGGTGCAGTTGCGCCGCCTGAACCTGCAAAAGGGCGAGTCGGCCGACGTGCCGGTGGCCTGGATCGACCTGGACGGCGATTCGCTGGCCGCCGTGGCGCAGCGCTACAAGCGGCACGGCGACGGCGAGTACGCTTACGAGTCGCCGCGCTTCGAATACAAGGACACGCTGAAGGTGGGGGCCGAAGGGTTCGTCACCCGCTATCCGGGCCTGTGGGAGTCGGTGGGCTAGCGTCCGTTGCCCCGGTGTTGCCTCAGCGCTGCGGCATGTCCTTGTAGGAATAGCCCAGGCTCACCGTGGCGTCTTGCGGAATAGGCGGCATGGTGTCGTTCCAGGCCTCCCAGGCGGCGCGCATGGCCTCGAGCCGCTCGGGCTCCTTCTTCGCCTGGTTGGCGCGTTCGCGCTCGTCCTGCGGGATGTTGAACAGGTAGTCGTTGCCGTCCACCCTCAGGTATTTCCATTCGCCTTCGCGCATGGCGCGCTGGCCGCGGTGGTTCATGCGCCAGTGCAGCGGGCGCGCAAAGCTGTGCCCGGCATCGCGCAACACCGGCATCAGCGAGACGCCGTCGAGCGGATGCTGCACATCGGCCGCGACGCCGGCCGCATCGAGCATGGTGGCCGACCAGTCCATGGTCATGCACAGCTGCTCGCTGGTGCCGCCGGGGCGGATCACGGCGGGCCAGTGGGCGATCCACGGCACGCGGATGCCGCCCTCGGTGAGGTCCATCTTGCCGCCCACCAGCGGCCAGTTGTCGGAAAAGCGTTCGCCGCCGTTGTCGCTGGTGAACACCACCAGCGTGTTGTCGGCCATGCCGGCCTTTTCCAGCGCCTGCATGATCCAGCCGATGCCCTCGTCCATGTGGTGGATCATGCGGCGATAGACGTGGATGTTGCCGCCCGCCAGGTCGAACAGGTTGTTCTTCACCAGCGGCGCCTTGCCCTCGTCTTCACGCGTTTCCCAGGGCCAGTGCGGCGCGGTGTAGTGCAGGCTGAGGAAGAAGGGTGCATCGCCCTTGGCCATGCGCTCCACATAGTCCACCGCGCGGCGCGAGAGCAGGTCGGTGAGGTAGCCATCGGCCCGGTGGTCCTCGTCGCCCAGCCACAGGTCGTGCTGGCCGGTGGAGTCGCAATGCGTGAAGTAGTCCACCCCGCCGGACATGGGGCCGAAGAATTCCTCATACCCCGAGCGCAGCGGCCCGAAGTGCGGCTGCGATCCCAGGTGCCACTTGCCGATGAGGGCGGTGCGGTAGCCCGCGCCCTTGAGCAGCGAGGGCAGCGTCGGGTGCTCGGGCGGCAGGCCCAGCGTCTTGCTGCCGCGGCTCTTGCTGTTGATGGGTTCTTCGGCTGCGCCGCGCAGGCGGTACTGGTAGCGGCCGGTGATCATGCCGAAGCGCGTGGGCGAGCACACCGGCGAATTCGAATAGCCCTGCGTGAAGCGCACGCCCTGCGCGGCCAGGCCGTCGAGCACGGGCGACACGCGGCCGAAGGGCGCGTCGCGGCCGCCGTAGCAGCCCAGGTCGGCATAGCCGAGGTCGTCGGCGACGATGAAGATGAAATTGGGGCGCTTGGTGTTGGTGGTCGTCATGGTCGGTCCGTGCGTCAATCCACCTTCATGCCGGTGGCTTTCACGATGGCCCCGTAGCGTACCTTGCTGGCCTCGAGCCGGTCGGCCGCGGCCTTGCCTGTTTCGCCCAGGGCCACCATGTCCAGGCTGGCCAGGCGCGACTTGAGTTCGGGCGCGGCCAGGGCAGCCAGCAGGGCTTTCTGCAGCTTGTCCACGATGGGTTGCGGCGTGGCGGCCGGAACCATGGCCATGTAGAGCACTTCGAATTCCATGCCCTTGAGGCCCAGCTCGCCCACCGTGGGCACCTCGGGCAGCAGCGGCGAGCGCTGGCGGCCCGTGACGGCCAGCGGGCGCACCTTGCCGGCCTGGATGTGCGGCAGCAGCCCCGGCGTGGCCAGGATGCCGGCCTGCACCTCGCCCGACAGCAGCGCGGTGACCGCCGGCGCGTTGCCCTTGTAGGGCACGTGCATGATCTTCGCGCCGGTGGCGTCCGCAAAGATCTCGGCGGCGATGTGGCCCGGGCTGCCGTTGCCGGCCGAGCTGAAGCTGGCCGCTTCCTTCTTCGCGTCGGCGATGAAGGCCGGCAGCGTCTTGGCGGGCACGGAGGGATTCACGCCGAAGGCCAGGCCCGAGGAGCTGAAGATCATCAGCGGCTTCAGGTCCTTGGCGGCGAAGGGCATCGTCTTGTAGACGTGCGGGTTGATGGTGAAGGTGGTGTCGATGCTCAGCAGCACCGTGTAGCCGTCGGCCGGGCTCTTGGCCGCCAGGTCGGCGCCGATGTTTCCGCCCGCGCCGGGGCGGTTGTCCAGCACGAAGGGCTGCTTGAACTCGGCCTGCAACGGAATCGCCAGCGCCCGCCCCAGGATGTCGAGCGGCCCGCCGGCCGGGAAGTTGGTGACCAGGCGCACCGGCTTGTCGGGGTAGCTGTCTTGCGCCTGGGCCGCCTGCGGCAGCAGGACCGCGAACGGCGCGCAAAAAAGCGCTGTGGCCAGGAGGCGGCGGGCGCCGCCTTGGGCGCGAATGGCAGGGGAAGTCATGGGCAAGCGCTTGTCTCGGATGTTATGGGGATGCGGGCCACTGTAGGAGCGGCTGGGGCACCCCACAACTGAAAGCTCTTCTGCCTGCCATTCCCAATGGTTATATTTGGATGGCGATTTCCCTTGATGCATCCGCTCCCCAGCCATGAACTTTGATCGCCTCCAGCTGCGCCATCTGCGCTGCCTTGCCGCCGTGGGCCAGGAGCGCAACCTGGTGCGCGCGGCCAGCGCGCTGGCGCTCACGCAGCCGGCGGTGTCCAAGACCATGGCCGAGCTGGAAGACATCGTCGGCCGGCAGTTGCTGGTGCGCCGCCGCCGCGGGGTGGAGCTCACCGCTGCCGGCGAAGTGCTGCTGCGCCACGCCGTGGCCACCCTGCGCGGCCTGCGCGAGGGGCTGTCGCTCACGTTGGACGAAGCCGAGGGTGAGCAACTGAGGGTGGCGGTGGGCGCACTGCCCAACATGGCCGCCGGCGTGCTGCCCGAAGCGATTGCGCTGCTGGTGGGCGAGCATCCGCAGCTGCGCGTGCGGGTGGTGAGCGGCACCAACGCGCAGCTCATGGCGCAGCTGCGCCAGGGTGAGATCGACCTGGTGGTCGGCCGCCTGGCGCAGCCGGCGGCGCTGGTGGACCTGAGTTTCCAGCAGCTCTACAGCGAGCCTTTGCTTCTGGTGGCGCGGCCCGGCCATCCGCTGGCCGGCAAGGAGCAGCCGCCCGTGAGCTTGCTTGCTGCCTACCCGCTGGTGGTGCCGCTGCAGGGCACGCTGGTGCGCGACACGGCAGACGCTTTCCTGTATGCGCGCGGCAACGCACTGCCGGGCGCGGTGGTCGAGGCGACCGACAACAGCTTCATCATGAGCCTGCTGAGCCGCACCGACGCCGTCTGGTTCGCTCCCAAGGGCGCGGCAGACGGCGCATTGGCGCAGGGCGGATTGGTGCGCATCGACGTGGACACGCGGGCGACCGAAGGGCCGGTGGGCATCACCTGGCGGCGCACCGGCGAGCCGGGCGACGGTGCGCGGCGGCTGGCCGATGCGATCGAACGGGTGGTGCGCAAGCGCGCCGCGGCCAATTGACCTGCGGGGCGTTCTTCCTGGTGCCTTCAGTGCGCGTGCCCTGCCTCCAGCACCGTGTCCCCGTCGCGCCGATGCGCCCACTGGTACAAGAGCGGCAACAGCAGCAGCGTGAGCGCAGTGGCCGAAAGAATGCCGCCGATCACCACCGTGGCCAGCGGCCTTTGCACCTCGGCGCCGGTGCCGGTGGCCAGCGCCATCGGCACGAAGCCCAGCGATGCCACCAGCGCAGTCATCAGCACCGGCCGCAGGCGGTTGGTCGCGCCTTCGCGCACGGCCTGGACCAGCGGCATGCCTTCCTCGCGCAGGCGGCGGATCAGCGTGAGCATCACCAGCCCGTTGAGCACCGCCACGCCCGACAACGCAATGAAGCCGATGGCCGCCGAGATGGACATGGGCATGCCGCGCGCCCACAGCGCCAGCACGCCACCGGTGAGCGCAAAGGGAATGCCGGTAAACACCAGCAGCCCGTCCTTGATGTTGCCGAACATCGCGAACAGCAGGGCCAGCACCAGCGCGAGCGACAGCGGAATCACCAGCTGCAGGCGCTGCGCAGCCGACTCCAACTGCTCGAAGGTGCCTCCCCAGAGCGTCCAGTAGCCTGAGGGCACCTGCACCCTGGCGTCGATGGCCTGCTGCGCCTCGGCCACGAAGCTGCCGATGTCGCGGCCCTGCACGTTGGCACTGACGACGATGCGGCGCTTGCCGTTCTCGCGCGAGACCTGGTAAGGCCCTGGCTTGAAGTCCAGCGTGGCAAGTTCAGACAGCGGCAGGTAGCTGGTTCGCCCGTCCGCACCCTTGGGCAATGCAATGGGCAGTCGCGCCAGCGCATCGATGTCGGAGCGCACTTGCTCCGGCAGCCGCACCACGATGTCGAAGCGCCGGTCGCCCTGGAAGAAGGTGCCGGCCTCGCGCCCGCCGATGGCGATCTGCACCGCTTCCTGCACTTCGCTCATGCGCAGGCCGTGGTGCGCCGCCTTGGCGCGGTCGATGTTGACGGTGAGCATGGGCAGGCCGTCGTTCTGCTCGACCTTGACCTCGGTGGCGCCGCGCACGGTGCCCAGCACCTCGGCAATCTCCTGCGCGGTGGCATTGAGCACCTTGCTGTCGTCGCCGAACACTTTCACTGCCACGTCGGAGCGCACGCCCGAGATCAATTCGTTGAAGCGCAGCTGGATGGGCTGTGAGAACTCGTAGTTGCTGCCGGGGATCTGCGCGACCTCGGCGCGCACTGCGGCCAGCAGCTCGTCGCGCGTCTTGCGCGGCTTCGGCCATTCGCCTTGCGGCTTGAGCATGATGTAGCCGTCGGAGATGTTGGGCGGCATCGGGTCGGCCGCGATCTCGGCGGTGCCGGTGCGCGCGAAGATGCGCTCGATCTCCGGAAACTTCTTCATCAGCCGCTCTTCGAGCTGCTGCTGCATCTGCACGGACTGGCTCAGGCTCGTGCCCGGCAGCCGCAGGGCCTGGATGGCGAAGTCGCCCTCGTTGAGGTTGGGCACGAACTCGCTGCCCAGCCGCGTGGCCAGCAGGCCCGACACCGCCACCAGCACCACGGCCAGCGTGACGGCCACCGGTCCGTTGGCCATGGTGCCTTGCAGCGCGGGTTGGTAGATGCGGCGCGCCCGCTCCATCAGCCGGTTCTCGCCTTCGGCAATCCTGCCGTTCATGAGCAGCGCCACGGCCGCTGGCACGAAGGTGATCGACAAGACCATCGCGCCGATCAGCGCCAGCACCACGGTGATGGCCATGGGGTGGAACATCTTTCCCTCCACGCCGGTGAGCGCGAAGATGGGCAGGTACACCACCATGATGATCAGCTGTCCGAACAGCAGCGGCCGGCGCGCCTCGCGCGATGCCAGCATCACTTCGTGGAAGCGCTCGCCGCGCGTGAGCACCCGGCCCAGGCGCGCCTGCGCATGCGCGAGGCGCCGCACGCAGTTCTCCACGATCACCACCGCGCCGTCGACGATGATGCCGAAGTCCAGCGCGCCCAGGCTCAGCAGGTTGGCGCTCACGCGCCACTGCACCATGCCGGTGAAGGTGAAGAGCATCGACAGCGGAATGATCATGGCCGTGATCAACGCCGCGCGGATGTTGCCCAGGAAGGCGAACAGCACCACGATCACCAGCACCGCGCCCTCCAGCAGGTTCTTCTTCACCGTGGCGATGGCCTTGTCCACCAGCACGGTGCGGTCGTACACGGTGACGGCGCGCACGCCGCTGGGCAGGCCCTTGTTGATGGCCGCCATCTGGCGGTCCACCGCCTGCGAGACGGCGCGGCTGTTCTCGCCGATGAGCATGAACACGGTGCCCAGCACAGCCTCGCGGCCGTTCTCCGTGGCCGCGCCGCTGCGCAGCTCGCGGCCCGGCGCCACCGTGGCCACATCGCGGATGCGGATGGGCTGGCCTTGCGCGCTTGCGACCAGCACATCGCCGATTTCCGCGAGCGAGCCGAGCTGCCCCGGCGCGCGCACCAGGTACTGCTCGCCGCGCCGCTCGATGAAGCCGGCGCCCAGGTTGTTGTTGTCCTGCTGCAGCGCGCCGACCAGCTCGGACAAACTCAGGTTGTAGGCCGCCAGCCGCTCCAGGTCGGGCGCCACCAGGTACTCCTTCTCGAAGCCGCCGATGGTGTTGACTTCGGTCACGCCAGGCACGCCGCGCAGCTGCGGCTTGATCACCCAGTCCTGGATCTCGCGCAGGTCGGTGGGCGTGTAGGGCGTGCCGTCGCTCTTGCGCGCGCCCTCATCGGCCTCCACGGTCCACAGGTAGATCTCGCCCAGGCCGGTGGAGATCGGCCCCATGGCCGGCGTGGCGTTGGCGGGCAGGTGGCTGCGCGCCTCCTGGATGCGCTGGTTGACCAGCTGCCGCGCGAAGTGGATGTCGGTGCCGTCCTTGAAGATCACCGTTACTTGCGACAGGCCGTAGCGCGAGAGCGAGCGCGTTTCCTGCAGGCCGGGCAGGCCGGTCATCGCGGTCTCGATGGGGTAGGTGATGCGCTGCTCGGTCTCCAGCGGCGAGGAGCCGGGCGCCTCGGTGTTGATCTGCACCTGCACATTGGTGATGTCGGGCACGGCATCGATGGGCAGGCGCGAATAGCTGTACGCGCCCAGCAGGCCCATGGCCAGCACGGCGAAGAGCACCAGCCATCGCTGCGCGATGGCAAAGCGGACGATTCTCTCGAACATGTCGTGGTCTTCCTTGTGCTCAGTGCGTGTGCGCGGCGCTGGACTTGCCCAGCTCCGACTTGATGACGAAGGTGTTGCCGCTGGCCAGCTGGGCGCCGGGCGCCAGGCCGTCCAGCACCTCCACGTTCTTTCCGTCGGAGCGGCCCAGCTTCACCGCCTGGGTCTTGAACTCGTTGCCGGGCAGGGCGAGGAAGACCACGTTCTGCTCGCCCTGCGCCTGCACCGCATCGACCGGCACCGCAATCGCGCAGGGCACGGGCTCCTGCGCCAGCGCCACGCTCACGAAGAGACCCGGACGCCACGCCGTGCGCGGGTTCTCCAGCCGCACGTGCGCCTTGGCGGTGCGGGTTTGCTCGCCCAGCAGCGCGCCCACGTAGGCAACTTCCCCGAGTGCCTTCTCGTCGAAGGCGCTCGAGGTCACGATGGCCTTCTGCCCGGACTGCACCCGGCCCAGGTCCTGCGCCGGCACGTTGAACTCGGCCCACACGCTACGCAAGTCGGAGAGGGTGAAGACGGTGGTGTCTTCCTTCACCGCTTCGCCCAGGCTCAGGTGCTTCTCGATCACCACTCCGTCCTGCGGTGCGCGCAGCTCGAAGCGGTTGAGGTTGCCGGTGCCGGCGATGGCTCCGGCGCCCACGGCCTGCAGCCGCTGCGAAGCGTTGCTCACCGCGATGTCCGCCTCGCGCAGCGCGGCCTGCGCGGCCAGGTAGTCCTGCTGGGCAGAGATTCGCCCTTCCCACAGCTTCTTCTCGCGCTCGTAGTTCTGGGCGGCCAGGGCGCGGCGCTGCTCGGCGGCCAGCAGTTCGCTGCGCTGCTCCGATAGGCCCGCGCTGGCAATCACCGCCAACAGCTGGCCTTTCTTCACCGTCTCGCCCAGTTGTGCCGGCACGGCCTGCGCCACGCCGGCCACCACCGGCACCACGTGCGCGGTGCGGTCTTCGTCGAGGCGGATCTCGCCTGGGAAGCTCTGGCTGCTTTGCAGCGTTGCGGGCCCGGCAGTGGCGATGCGGATGCCCGCGGCTTGCAGTTGCTGGGCGGTCAGCTTGAGCGTGCCGGCTTCCTCTTTCTCGCCGTGACCCGTGTCACTGGCGTGGGTCTTCTCTTCGTCGTGACCCTTTTCTTCGCCATGGCCATGTTCCTTTTCCTCGGCGTGGCCATGCGCCGCTTCTTCGCCATGCGAGTCGGGCGATGCGGTGGCGCCGTCGCCGCGCCAGAGGATGGCGCCGGCGCTCAACAGGCCGGCCGCGATGATGGCCGCCATCGCGGCCTTCTGCTTGTTCGAAATGCTCATGGTGGTGGTGTTCTCTTGCTGGTTCGGTTCATTCATCGCCGAGGACCCTGTCGATGGCGCTGGCGGCCTGCCAGGCTCGGGCCTGGGTGTCGAGCAGCCGCTCGCGGGCCTCCAGCAAGGTGCGCTGCGCATCGAGCACGTCGAGCTGGTTGAACTTGCCGGCCTCGAAGCCGACGGTGGCGGCGTCATGCGCCTGCTGCGCCGCGGGCAGCACCACGCTTCGCAGCTGCTGCTCGGCGTTGCGCGCCGATGCGAGCTGGGCGCTGGCGTTGCGCAGCTCGTGGCGAAGCGCGGCCTGGCGGGCGCGGTGCTCGTCCTCGGCCTTGAGGGCGCGCTGGTTCGCCTCAAGCACATTGCCCTGGTTGCGGTCGAACAGCGGCAGCGGAATGTTCAGTCCCACCACCGCCTGGTTGCGTCCCAGCTCGTTGTCGCGCTTGGCGCCCACCACGAGGCTCATGTCCGGCGTGCCCTTGCTGACTTCGACGTCGACCAGCGCGCGCCGGTGTTCCAGCGACAGCCGGCTGGCGCGCATGGCCGGCGATTCATCCAGGCGTCCCAGCAGTGCGTCCAGGCCGGGGCGCTGCGGCATGGCCGGGTCGGCAGGGGCCGCGCGCCCGAAGTCGGCCGTGTCGGCGCCCCACTGGAGCGCGAGCTGGCGGCGCGCGGCCTCCAGCGCGGCTTGCGCGTCGCTCAGTGCCAGCGCGGCATTGGCCTGCGCCACCTGTGCGCGGGTGGCGTCCATCGGCGAGATGCGGCCGGCCTGCACGCGGCGCTGCGCGGAGGTGGTTGCGCGCGCGGCGATCTCGTGGGTAGCAGCGGCTACCTGCACGCGCTCCTGTGCAACCAGCAGTTCGAAGTACGCGGCAATCGTCGCGGCGCGCACGCTGGCGCGCGTGCTCTCCAACTCGGCACCGGCCAGTGCGCGGCCACGCTCGGCCGCGGTAACGCGCGCGGCACGCTTGCCGCCCAGTTCCAGCGGAATGCTGAGCGTTGCCGTGGTGGTGCGCGTGGACTTCTGGAAGTCCTCCAGCTCCACCCCGAGTTCGGGGTTGGGCAGCACGCCGGCTTGCACGACGCTGCCTTCGTTGGCGGCCAACTCGAGCCGCGCGGCCGAAAGTTGCTGGCTGCCCGCTTCGGCACGGGCCAGCGCCTGTGCCAGGGTCAGGTCGGGCGGTATTGCAGGTGCCGCCGACTGCGCATGCAGCGGCGACGTGGAAACGATTAAGACGGCCGCAAGCGCAAGCGGCCAGAGTGAACGTGGCATTGAATCTCACCGAAAGGAATCCTTGGGATTCGGCGAGACGTGCGTGTCAGCGGAGAAGAAAAAGAAGTGCTGGTGTCGCGTCTCGCCGGGCTAGGCGAGAGCGCGCCACTGAGGGCGGTCGGGCGCGTCCATGGCCATGGACACTCTGGGCGGTGGTGCGTGCGCCGGCGGGGAAATGCCCAGCATGACGGGCAGGCGCGCATCGGCGTGCGAGCGCAGCGGCGGCACGCAGGACGCATGGCATACCGTGCAGTCCGAATCGGCCACCAGCCTGGTGTCGCCGGACTTCTTCTGCCCCAGGTCGGGGTGCGCGTGCTCGTGGTGTCCCCAGTGGCCGCTGGCCTGCGTGGTCGTGCGTTCGTGCTGGCAATAGGCGGCCGCGCTCGCCCAGCTGAACTGGGCCAGCAGCACGAATGCCAACAGGAAGAAAAGAGCACGACGCATGGGGCCGCGCAGTATATCGGGCGGGCCGATGTCCTCGGCCCGCGTGCGGGCTCAACTGGCGCTCAGTGGTCGTGGTGCAGATAGCTCGCCTGCCGCGGCAGCCGCAGGCTGACGAGGAAAGCCACCACCATCATCACCGTCACGTACCAGAAGAAGCTGGTCTCGTGCCCCTGCGCCTTGAGCGCCAGCGCCACGTACTCGGCCGAGCCGCCGAAGATGGCGTTGCCCACCGCATAGGCCAGGCCCACGCCCAGCGCACGCACTTCGGGCGGGAACATCTCGGCCTTCACGATGCCGCTGATGGAGGTGTAGAAGCTCACGATGGCCAGCGCGACGATGATGAGCACGAAAGCCATGTACGGGCTGCTCACATGCGCCAGCGCCGTGAGGATCGGCACCGTGAACAAGGCGCCCAGCGCGCCGAACAGCAGCATGTTGTTGCGCCGCCCGATGCGGTCCGACAGCATGCCGAACAAGGGCTGCATGCACATGTAGACGAACAGCGCGCAGGTCATCACGTAGCTGGTGGTCTTGATCGGCAGGTGCGCCGTGTTCACCAGGAACTTCTGCATGTACGTGGTGAAGGTGTAGAAGATCAGCGAGCCGCCCGCGGTGTAGCCCAGCACCGTGAGGAAGGCCGGCGTGTGGTGCCGGAACAGGTTGCCGATGGTGCCGGCCTCCTTGTTCTTCTCGCCTTGCCCGCCATGCGTCTCGGACAGCGCGCGGCGCAGCAGCATGGCCACCACCGCGGTGATGGCGCCGATGACGAAAGGAATACGCCAGCCCCAGGCCTTCAGTTCCGCCTCGTCGAGCAACTGCTCCAGGATGACGATGACCAGCACCGCCAGCAACTGCCCGCCGATCAGCGTGACGTACTGGAACGACGAGAAGAAGCCGCGCTGTCCGCGCAGCGCGATCTCGCTCATGTAGGTGGCGGTGGTGCCGTATTCGCCGCCCACCGACAGGCCCTGGAACAGCCGCGCGAGCAGCAGCAGGAAGGGCGCCCAGGCGCCGATCTGGGCGTAGGTGGGCAGGCAGGCGATGACCAGCGAGCCGGCGCACATCATGGTGACCGAGATCACCATCGAGGTCTTGCGCCCCTTGCGGTCGGCGATGCGCCCGAACAGCCAGCCGCCGATGGGCCGCATGAGAAAGCCCGCCGCGAACACGCCCGCGGTATTGAGCAGCTGCACCGTGGGGTCGGACTTGGGAAAGAAGGCGCCGGCGAAGTAGATGGCGGAGAAGGCGTAGACGTAGAAGTCGAACCATTCCACCAGGTTGCCCGAGGAGGCACCGACGATGGCGAAGATGCGGTGGCGCTTTTCTTCGGTCGTGTATTGGCGCGGTGCGTTGGCCGCGTCAGCGAGAGACGAAACGCTCATGTGACAGCCTCTTGGTGTTGTTGTAGGTGAGCGGACATTCTGCGCCCGCTCCCTCAACCCGCGCTGTCAGGCGGTTTCTACGATTGCGTCGTCAGTAGGTGCCGGGCAGCAGGATGCCCGAATCGACGTTGTCGATCTGCGTGTGGCCGCAGAAAGCCATGGTCACGTCCAGCTCCTTGTGGATGATCTGCAGCGCGCGGGTCACGCCGGCTTCGCCGTAGGCGCCCAGGCCGTACAGGAAGCTGCGCCCGATGAGCGTGCCGCGAGCGCCCAGCGCGCGCGCCTTGAGCACGTCCTGGCCGCTGCGGATGCCGCCGTCCATCCACACCTCGATGCGGTTGCCCACGTCGGCCGCGATGGCGGGCAGCGCGTCGATGGAGGCCGGTGCGCCGTCGAGCTGGCGTCCTCCGTGGTTGGAGACGATGAGCGCATCGGCGCCGCTGTCCACCGCCAGGAGGGCGTCTTCGGTGTCCATGATGCCCTTGAGCA
>JAFECZ010000619.1 GCA_018241905.1 Pseudomonadota bacterium | reverse complement strand
GGTCGCCGCCGCGCGAGAGCACGGCGGCGACCTGAGTGCTGCGCTCACCAGCAGGAACTTGGCCTGTGCGGTCTTGAGCGCAGCACTCAGGTCGCCGCCGTGCTCTCGCGCGGGGTCGAAATAGTCGAGTGCGCGCGTGATGAGCAGATAGGTGTTCGCGTCGAAATACTCGCTGAACTTGTCGCCCTGATGGCGCAGGTAGCTCTCGATCTGGAACTCCACCTCCTGCGTCGAATAGCGATAGGCCGCACCCGATGCCGCGGCGTCGCGCAGCTGCCGGCCGAACTTCTCGTTCATCACGTCGTCGCTCAGGTAGGTGATGTGGCCGATCATGCGGGCGATGCGAAGGCCCCGCTTGGGCACCACGCCGTGCGCGTAGAAATGCCCACCGTGGAAGTCAGGGTCGGTCACGATGGCGCGGCGTGCCACTTCATTGAAGGCGATGTTCTCGGCCGTCAGGTTGGGCGCGCTGGCGACCACCACCGCATGCCTGACGCGCTGCGGGTACTGCAGCGCCCACGACAGCGCCTGCATGCCGCCCAGGCTGCCGCCCATCACGGCGGCCAGGGTGTCGATGCCCAGGGCGTCGAGCAGCCGCGCCTGCGCGTTGACCCAGTCTTCCACCGTGACCACGGGAAAGTCGGCGCCCCATACCCGCCCGGTGTCCGGATTCACGTGCATCGGCCCGGTCGAGCCGAAGCACGAGCCGAGGTTGTTGACCCCGATCACGAAGAATCGATTGGTGTCCACCGGCTTGCCGGGGCCGATCATGTTGTCCCACCAGCCCTGCGACTTGGGCTGGCCCGCGTAGGTGCCGGCCACGTGATGCGACGCGTTGAGCGCGTGGCACACCAGCACGGCATTGCTGCGGTCGGCATTGAGCGTGCCGTAGGTTTCGTAGGCAAGGGAGTAGCCGGCAATCGACGCGCCGCTTCGCAAAGGCAGGGCCTGTGCAAAGAACATCGACTGCGGCGTGACTTCGAAGGAAGACATGTGGAAAAAGAAAAACCCGGCCTCGCCAAAAACGAGCCGGGTTGGGCATCCGTCTTTAGCTGAACTTGTAACGCGCCCGCAAGCTGGAGCAAATCGGCGCGGGGCAAGTATAGCCCCCAGGCGGCGAACTCAGCCGACGATCATCAGGATGCCCAGCACCGCGAAGATGGCCGCCGAGATGCCGTGAACCCACTTGATGGGGACGCGCCGCATGATGCGCTCGCCCAGGAAGACCACCGGCGCGTTGGCCAGCATCATGCCCAGCGTGGTGCCGGCCACCACCCAGAAGTAATCATTGACGAAACGAGCCGCCAACATGACGGTGGCGATCTGCGTCTTGTCGCCCATCTCGGCCAGGAAGAAGGCCAGAACGGTGGTGCCGAACACGCCGAAGTGGCCGCGCGTGGCGCTGTCTTCTTCGTCGAGCTTGTCCGGAATCATCATCCATACCGCCATGGCCAGGAAGGAGCCTCCGAGGATCCAGCGCAATACGGTGGGACCGAGCCAGTGCGTGAGGTAGTTGCCTACCGCACCCGCCAGCGCATGGTTGACGATGGTGGCGACGAAGATGCCTGCCACGATGGGCCAGGCCCGGCCGCGAAAGCGAGAGGCGAGGACGAGCGCCAGAAGTTGCGTCTTGTCGCCCATTTCGGCCAAGGCGACGACGCCCGTGGCGACGGTGAATGCTTGCATGAGAAAGATGCTCCCGGCCGAAGGACGCAATTGACCATGCAGCCCTTCGGCCATATTCCCGAAGCTGCATAGTCAATGGTCTCGCCAGGTTCTCACTGCACGCGCCATGTCCCGTTGGGGTGGGACAAGTCTGTTGACGCGGGCCCCTCTCGAAGTCGGAAGGCGGCTACTCCCCAATGACAAGGAGGATTGTAACCGCATCAAAGCGCCCGGTCCACGCCCCGTATGTTGTGAGCAAGCACAAACTTCCAATATTTTTTTGCACTGTGCGATGCAAGCGTCAAAAAACTGCTTGCAACTTCTATAAATCACCCATAATGCGCGAGCCTACCGCTTGATTTTGGCGGGGGTTATCGGTGATCGGGCAGTTTCGCGAGGCTTTGCATCTTCTGTATGTGCGAGTCACGCTCTCGGGACTCCATCGCTTTTATTGATGTGTTTATAGGAGTCCCTTGATGGGCAACAAACTCTACGTCGGCAACCTGCCTTACTCGGTGCGTGACGGTGACCTCGAACAAGCCTTCGGCCAATTCGGTTCCGTGACCAGCGCCAAGGTGATGATGGAGCGCGACACTGGCCGTTCGAAGGGCTTCGGTTTTGTCGAGATGGGCAGCGACGCGGAAGCGCAGGCAGCCATCAATGGCATGAACGGCCAGCCCCTGGGCGGCCGCAGCGTCGTCGTGAACGAGGCTCGCCCCATGGAAGCGCGTCCCCCCCGTAGCGGTGGCTACGGCGGTGGTGGTGGCGGCGGCTACGGTGGTGGCGGCGGTGGCTACGGCGGCGGTGGCCGCAGTGGCGGCGGCGGTTACGGCGGCGGTGGTGGTGGCGGCTACGGTGGTGGCGGCCGCAGCGGCGGCGGTGGTGGCGACGGCGGTTTCCGCAGCCCCTACGGCGCTGGCCCGCGTGGCGGTGGCGGTGGCCGTGGTGGCTACGGCGGCGGCAACGGTGGCAACAGCGGCTACTGATCCCTGCTCAAGACAGCAAAGGGCTCCCTCGGGAGCCCTTTTTCTTTGGGCCGCCGCCTCTCTTGC
>JAFECZ010000618.1 GCA_018241905.1 Pseudomonadota bacterium | reverse complement strand
GCTACTACCAGGCGCTGCACCAGCGCCATGGGGTGGTTTGTTCGATGACCGATGGCTATGACTGCTACCAGAACGCGTTGGCCGAGCGGATCAACGGCATTCTCAAGAATGAGTTCTTGCTCAGCCGCCCGGGCGACCTGGCGCAGGCGCGGCGCATGGTGGAGCAGTCGGTGCAGATCTACAACTGCGAGCGACCGCATTTGTCGCTCAAAATGCAAACGCCCGATGCGGTGCATCGGGCGTCATTGGCCGGATAGCTCCGGCTTATCAACCGTCCAGGGTGTCAACCCAATTCAGGACGGGTCACCCCCTGAAATCAGCCCGCGGGTCGCTCGGCGTGCCGCTTCATGGCGGCCAGCCCCGCCTCGATCATCGAGGCGATCGGTGTTGCCATCTCGTGGGGCAACAGGTCCGCAATCCACACCACGCGGCAAGCGGCAGCGCCTTCGGCAAAAACCTGGGCCGAGGCGTTGTGGTGCGAAAGGCGTCCGCCCACTGCCGTCCATGCGACGCGGCGGCTTGGGTCGTCCACGTCGATGATCAGCTCGCGCGCCTTCACCCCGTTGACAAAGGTGATGTCGCGGCCCTCGCCGTCCCATTGGCAGTCGGTGACGAAGCCGGGCACCAGCCGGGTGTGCAGCGCGCCGACGTCGCGCAGTGCGCTCCACAGCTGGTCTGCCGGGGCCAGGATCGATATCTCGCGTCGAATGGATGCCATTGAACGGACTCCTTGGCTGGAAGTGTCGCAATCACGCAAGTTTGAGCGCGCCGAAGGCCCGCTCCAAGCGGCTTTTCGCTGCCTTCCAGTACAATTGCCCGACATGTTTGCCGCCTGCCCGTTCGTCCCGAATCTCCTGCCCGCCGCCACGGCTGGCAAGGCCGCGCGCGCAACCATCGTTTCCTCCACCAAAACCACGACCAAGATTAAGGGCTGATCCAGCCTGGTTCGTCGTGCGCCTTTCCCTGGCCCCGGACGAGCCAGGCGGGCGGTCCCTTCGGCGCGGTCTCACTGTTTGACACTGAAAGGGCATCTGAAATGAGCAAGTTGGTAGGGTTGGTCGGTTGGCGCGGCATGGTCGGCTCCGTGCTGATGGACCGCATGGTCGAAGAAAAGGACTTCGATCTCATCGAGCCCGTTTTCTTCTCCACCTCCAACGCCGGCGGCAAGGCGCCCGCCATGGCCAAGAACGAAGGAACGCTGCAGAACGCCTTCGACATCGAGGCCCTCAAGCGCTGCGACATCATCGTGACGGCCCAGGGCGGCGACTACACCACCGAGGTGTTCCCCCGCCTGCGCGCCGAAGGCTGGAAGGGCCACTGGATCGACGCCGCCTCCACCCTGCGCATGAAGGACGACGCGGTCATCATCCTCGACCCGGTCAACATGCCGGTCATCAAGAACGCCCTGGCCAAGGGCGGCAACAACTGGATCGGCGGCAACTGCACCGTCTCGTGCATGCTGATGGGCGTGGGTGCCCTCTACAAGGCCGGCCTGGTCGAGTGGATGACCAGCATGACCTACCAGGCGGCCAGCGGCGGCGGCGCGCAGCACATGCGCGAACTGCTCACCCAGTTCGGCACGCTCAACGCCGAGGTGCGCGAGCTGCTGCACGACCCCAAGTCCGCCATCCTGGAAATCGACCGCAAGGTGCTGGCCAAGCAGCAGAGCCTGTCGGCGCAGGAAACGGCCAACTTCGGCGTGCCGCTGGGCGGCTCGCTGATCCCCTGGATCGACAAGGACCTGGGCGACGGCATGAGCAAGGAAGAGTGGAAGGGCGGCGCCGAGACGAACAAGATCCTCGGCCAGGGCGCGGGCTTCAGCTCCCCCGCCGTGCCGGTGGACGGCTTCTGCGTGCGCATCGGCGCCATGCGCTGCCACAGCCAGGCCCTGACCTTCAAGCTCAAGAAGGACGTGCCGCTGGCCGACATCGAAGCCATGATCGCCGCCGACAACCAGTGGGTGAAGGTGGTTCCCAACAACCGTGAAGCCACCGTCAAGGACCTCACGCCCGTGGCCGTGACCGGTACCATGACGATTCCCGTCGGCCGGCTGCGCAAGCTGGCCATGGGACCGGAATACCTGGGTGCATTCACCGTGGGCGACCAGTTGCTCTGGGGCGCGGCAGAACCGCTGCGCCGCATGCTGCGCATCCTGCTCGAAGCCTGAGGCAGACGGCGGGCGCCCGGGGGGCAGCCCGTCGTTGCGAGCTAGCAACGACCGGGGTGCGACGAATGTCGTACTACGCGGTCTAACAGTCCTTGTTGCCTTGTCATTTGCGGGGCTTAGGTGTTAACGTCCACTTACACTTTCGGGCCGAACTTGCCCCCTATCAGCATGACAAGACTTTCGTTGCCTGCCGCCCACGGGGCGGCGACCCGTGCGATCTCGAAAACTCCTGGTCGTTGTCAGCTGACTGTCCTGGGCGCGGCCGTCGCGGTTGCCCTCAGCACGCTGGCCGCTGACGCCAACGCATTGGCGCTTGGCCAGTTGAACGTCCGCTCGGCCCTGGGCGAGCCGCTGCGCGCCGAGATCGAGATCACGGAAATGACGACTGCCGAGGCCGACGGCCTGCGCGTCAACATTGCCTCGCCGGCTGCCTTCAACGCTGCCGGCGTCACCTACAACCCTGCGCTGGGCGATGTTCGCGTGAACATCCAGCGCCGCGCCAACGGCCGCTACGTCATCGGCCTGGCGGGCAACCGGTCGATGAACGACCCGTTCATC
>JAFECZ010000617.1 GCA_018241905.1 Pseudomonadota bacterium | reverse complement strand
GATGGCGCGCCCGCAATGCCCCATCGCCCGTGCCATTGACGATTCACCTATCAGGCAAGAGATCGCATCCACCCATTCGTCCTCCGACCTGGCGGCTAAGCCACATGAGCCATGCGAAAGCACCTCCTTGTTCATACCCACTGGGCTCACGACCACGGGCAATCCAACAGCCATGTAGGTGAGCATCTTGAAGCTGCATTTGCCGCGCGCCCAAAGATCGTCGGCTAGCGGCATCACCCCCACAGTGAACTCCTGCAACGCCTCAACCTCTCGGCGCTCACTCCAAACCTCGTACTGGACTCTCGCAGCGGGGAGTCGTTTGAAGGCCGGCGCACGATCCGCCACGATCTTCAATGTTGCGTCCGGATGCAGCGCCAGCAGACGCTGCAAGGCACCTTCGATCTCATATAGGTACTTGAACCCCGACGATGATCCCGACCATCCAATCACAGGTCGGCGCGCATTTCCATCAATTTTGTTTGATGGACAGAACAGTTCGCTGTCTACAGCCGTCGGCAGCACAACCACCTCTCCGAATTGAGAAAAGTGTTCGGCAAGAAATTGGTTGCCGCAAATGGTGACGCTGGCAGACTTTGCAATCTTGTTCGAACTGTCGCCTCGATTACCCAAAAACACTGCATCGTCAATATCAAAAATGAATGGGCGCCGAAGCATCGGCTCCCAAGTGCAGAGCGTTGCTGTCAGGCTTTTTTGTAGAAAGCGCAGGTCGCCACGATTGGCGCGCAGCGTTCGTAGAAGGCTGTCCGTGGAGGTGGCAGCCAACCAGCCTGGACGCTTCAACGTGGACGCAGGTGCCGTGGCGCCAAAACGACTTGGTAATTCAACCACATCCAATCCAGCCGTTTTTACAGCACTGGCATATTGGCGCCAACGAAATCGCGCGCTGGGTGCGTTTAGTCCCTGAGTTAGCGCTACAACACTATTTCTTCCTGAAGACACGCATCACCACCGTTGAGATCAAGAAGAACTTGAGAAAAAAGTATAAATTTGGGAGAAATCTATCCGAGAAAAGCGACAGTACTGCGGCCGCGAACAAGAGGGCCGCTGCAAGAAGATGAATGGGTGACTGTGCTTCTCTCTTCGAGTGGAACGAAGCCCACAGTCCGTAGAGGAACGGAAACAAGACCACCCCCATCAACCCATACTTCGGAACCATGGAAAAGAAGAGCGAGTAGACATTGCCATAAGCCCCGTCAGCCGTGAAAACCATAAAGTCCTGATGCTGACTCTCCGATTTGCAGAGTCCTGCTTTCTCCAGGATGTAGCAGAACGAACTGAGCGCATCCCACGACGATGAGATGCTACTTGGATGTTCTAGATACAATGAAAATAGAATAGGACCTTGCAACGCATAGTCGAAAAACGAGCGCAGCGACTGCCCAAGTATTTCACCCGCCGAGTCATCAAACGTAGCGCCGATCTTGGAAACCAATAGATTTCCGGTTACCAAGATGGTCACGAAGATGCTCACAAAGAGCACAACAGCACGCCAAGAAATGCCCCCAACCATCGTGATATAAAGGTATACAAGTACAAAGATGAGCACGACAGATGCGCTGCGCCCATTTGCAAATAAATCAAGCACCAGCCAAGGCGCCGCCAGTATCGAGAATTCAATTTTGCCGATATTTTTTTGCAGCATTCCGACAAAAAGAATTGGGATGAGAATTAAACCCATCACAAGATAGTTCGACACAATCGGGCCAAGTTGCTCTTCTTCATTGATCGCAGAAGCCCGCAAGTGATAGGCCGCTGCAAACACGTCGGTGGCACCATCTGTTAGGCCACGAATTTCCTGCCACGCGATAGGTACCATCACTAGATGTAGTAGTGCGATTGCCTGTGCAAATCGCCGGACGTTGAGATTCAACACCCCGACTTCCGTCGAGATACCTCCTTTTCTGTTGGGCTCGAGCATTGCACCAACGACGAACGAAACAACTCCAAGGCAGAATACGAGCAACGCTTTGGCTGACAGATCGAAGTAACCAAAGAGTTGTCCCGCTCCGATCAGCAGCATCGCTACGCCCCACACGAGTGGAAATACCACGGCAGGATGCATCTTTCGCCGCCCTGTCGCGATCACAACAGCGGTCAACGCGAGCAACGCTAGGCCAGTCAGAAGAGTCAATCCCACTGTTCAGTCCAGCCTTCCCGGGTTGCCCGGCGCGCTGCACCAGGTCCTAACGGATCGCAAAATCCAAGATCTGCAGCCGGCCAAGTTTGTGGCGAGACTTGCGACAAAATATCCCAGCGCGCCCCCCACGCCCCCAAGCAACTGCCTCCAGTGCGCCACATAAGCAAGCTCTCTTGTCAATTCAGCCGTAGCAACAGCGGTAGATGCCACAGCAAGCATCGCGAAGAATGAGCCGAGCAAAGGAGGATAGATGCCGTGTCTTGTCCCGAAGTAACAACTCAATCCCGCACCGACAACCATTGCAAGAAATGTGGAAATCGCCGCACCTTCGCCACCCAGTTTCGGTATCAAGAGAAAGTTCATCGCGATATTGACAAAGGCCATCACAGCGGTGATTCGAAGCTGCATCGAAGTGGTTCTTGCCAGTTGGAAACCAACATCGAGGTAGTAGTTCTTGAAATAGCCAATTGCTGCAGCCGCGGCGACCCAGGGCATCACTTGCGCGGCATCGCTCCGCAGGCCCTCTCCAAATACGAGGTTTGAAATGTCGGCGGCGAAGTGAAGGAAGATGCTGG
>JAFECZ010000616.1 GCA_018241905.1 Pseudomonadota bacterium | reverse complement strand
CTGGGCGCCATGCAGGTAAGCGCGAAGGGCGACCTGGCCAACTGGATGATCCCCGGCAAGATGGTCAAGGGCATGGGCGGCGCCATGGACCTGGTGGCCGGCGTGCCGCGCGTGATCGTGCTCATGGAGCACGTGGCCCGCAAGAAGGACGGCACCACCGACATGAAGATCCTGCCCGAGTGCACCCTGCCGCTGACCGGCGTGGGCGTGGTCGACCGCATCATCACCGACCTGGGCGTGTTCGACGTCACGCCGCAGGGCCTGAAGGTCATGGAGCTGGCCGAGGGCGTGAGCTTCGACGAAGCGCAGGGCAAGACCGGCGTCAAGCTGATCAAGTAGCAGCCACCCGCTGCCGCAGCGCCGCGTCGAGAGCCGCGGCGCTTTTTTTTATTGCGCGGCCGCATCGGTGCGATGCGGCCGCCTGGATCAGAAACTGACCTTGGTCGAGAACTGGAAGCGGTAGTCGTCGGCCGTCATGCCCAGCTTGTTCTCCAGCCGGCCCCAGATGACTTCGCCGCCGATCATCACGTTGCCGGCCAGCTGGTAGAGCAGGTTGACCGACGAGTAGCTGCCCTTGTGGAAGGCCGTGAACAGCTGGCCGTCGGTGTTGTTCTGCCGATGCTCGCTGTAGCCGATGGCGCTGCTCCACTTGTCGTTCCAGGCGTGGCCGTAATAGACGAGCCAGCCCAGCGAGGTGACGGCCTGCGCCTGCAGCTCGGCGTTGGGCGCCAGGTCCACGCCGCCGTCGTTCATGTAGCTCGCAATTCCTTTTCCTCCGGCCACCTGCCAGCTGAGCTTGTCGCGGCCCAGCACCTTGATCGCGCCGCTGAGGTTCAGGCCGTAGCCGCTGCGCGAGCCCGAGGGCTCGCCGTTGGCCGAGGCGGTGTTCTGGTAGCCCACCTGCCGCGCGATGGCCGCCGCCTTCACATGGCCCCAGTCGCGCTCGAAACGCACGGCGCCCACCAGGTCGGGCACCTTGTTCCAGCCCGAGATGCCCGAGCCCAGCGACGGGTCGACGCGGCTGATCTTGCCGGTGTCGATGGCCGAGCCGGGCGATTCCAGCGACACCGACACGCTGGTGCCGTCCTTGTTCCAGGGCGTGACGCGCAACTGCGGCGTGCGCACGAACACCATGCCGCTGGGCCCCCAGTAGTCGATGGTGTTGGGGAACACGTCGATGTCCATGAAGTTCGAGTAGGTCTGGCCCGCGCCGTACATGCCCAGCTCGGCCCAGGCATTGAGCCAGTGCACCTGCGTGCCGCCGTTGGTGCCGAACAGGTCGAAGCTCATGTCGGTCTTGACCTCGCCCAGGCTGGTCGGGATGAAGGACCTGAAGCCCAGGCTGGACTGGCGCACGCTGAACACGGTGGCACCGTCGCGCCCGCAGCCGGGCGAGCCCGGGCAGAGGATGGGGATCTGCGAGGGGCGCATGGTGGCGTTCCAGTCCGGGTTCATCTGCTTGCCGTCCTGGATCGCGTCGAGCATGACGTGGCCGTAGAACTCCACCCGGGCCTTCTCCGGCTCCTTGGCGCCTTCCTGTGCCACCGAGCCCACTGCAACCACGGGCGCACCGGCCGGCGCGGGCGCAGGCACGGGTTGCGCGGCCTTGGGCGCGGCCGCTGCGGTGCCGGCAACGGCGGCGGGCGCAGGCGCGGGCTGGGCGGGCGCCTTTTGTTCCTCGAGCACCTTCACGCGCTGCTGCAGGTCGGCAATGGTCTTCATGGCCTGTTCCAGCGTGACCTTCAATTCCGCATTGCTTTGCGCATGAGCGCCGCTGGCGCCGCCAAGGGCGAACGCGGCCAGCGCGGCCGCTGCGTGTCGCTTCATCTCCATCTCCTCGTGACGCGCGTTCGAATCGCGCAGTGCGATTGCATCGGGTGGACCGCGAAACAACGCCGAGAACAAACCCTTATTGCCCGGCGCACCGGCTTCCTCGACGCTCTGCGCCGGCCGGTGGCCGTCCTTCGATTTGTGGCACGGGACCTGCATGCCGTACACAATGATCGAACGGGGCGGGCGCTGGCGCACCGCGAGGAGAACAACAAATGGAAAAGCGGGTACTGGATCCGATCGACCGCATATCGGAGATCCTTTTCGGCCTCTTCATGGTGCTGAGCTTCACAGGCACGCTGAGCGTGGCCACCGCCGGCGAGAAGGAGGTGCGCGAGATGCTCGTTGCGGCCATCGGCTGCAACATCGCCTGGGGCTTCGTCGACGGCGTGATGTACGTGCTGCGCAACCTGGTTTCGCGCGCGCGCCAGTCCAGGCTGTGGCATGCGGTGCTGGCCGAGAAGCAGCCGGAGGCGGCCCATGGGCTGATCGCCGACGAGATCGGCGGCCTGGCCGCGGCGCTGGACAAGCCGGTGCTCGAGCGCACCCGGCAATGGATCCTGGCCCAGCCGAGCGGCACGGCGCCGCCCACGGGGTTGATGGGGCGCGACCTGACGGGCGCGGTGGCCGTGTTCCTCCTGGTGTTCGCATCCACCTTTCCGCCGGTGCTGCCCTTCATGATCTTCGACGACGTGAATCGGGCCATGCGCGTGTCGGCGCTGCTGGCCATTGCGATGATGTTCGTCTGCGGCTGGCAATGGGCCCGCTTCGCCGGGCTGCGGCCCTTGCGCGCGGGACTGATCATGGTTGTCCTCGGCGTGGCCGTGGAACTGGTGATCATCGCGTTGGGGGGGTGAGGATTTTCTTTCGTATCAGGATGTAGGATCGAGCCCCTTTTGGAGGTCCAGC
>JAFECZ010000615.1 GCA_018241905.1 Pseudomonadota bacterium | reverse complement strand
CTCGAAATTAACACTAGATGCGTTGTGTCAACAGCGCGAATTGCAAGCGCATCGACCTGAACAACGAGGAGCACTCCATCATGAAAAACATGCTCAACCGACTGGGCCTGCTCGGCCGCCTGGGACTGGGCGCCGCGGCCCTTGCCGCGCTCAGCGCCTGCGTGGCGCCGGCACCCTACTACCAGCAGACCAGCGCCTATCCCTACGAGCCGGCGCCGTCCTACCCCGTGGCGGGTACGCCCGCACCCCATGTGTCCTATGGTCGCGTGGTCAATATCGAAGTGCTGCAAACGCAGAGCTCGGGCGGTCCTCCGAGCGGCCTGGGCGCCGTTGCCGGCGGCGTGGTGGGCGGCGTCCTGGGCCACCAGGTGGGCGGTGGGCGCGGCAATACCGTGGCCACCGTGCTGGGTGCGGTGGGCGGCGCCGTGGCTGGCAACGCCATCGAATCCAACACGCGCGCGCCGCGCGTCTCGCAGAGCTATCGCGTCTCGATCCAGACGGACAACGGGCAGTATCGGGCCTTCGACGTCCAGAGCCCGGGTGACCTGCGCGTGGGCGACCGCGTTCGCATCGACGGCAACCAGATCACGCGGGTCTGAGTTTCTTCCTTGATTTCCAAGGAAAAAAGCCGGGCAGTGCCCGGCTTTTTGCTATGCGCAAGCGCGACGCTCAATGCAGCGTGTCGTTGCCCGGCGCCATGGGCTGAACCTTGAAGAAGCCCGTGCCCGCGGTACCGCGGCCGATTTCGTCCTCGGTGGCCTCGCGCACCGCCTCGACCTTCAGCTCCAGCCGCAGCGCGATGCCGGCCAGCGGATGGTTGCCGTCGAGCACCACGTGCTCGGGATAGATCTCGGTCACGGTGTAGAGCAGGTTGGCCGGCAGGGTGCCGCTGTTGCCCTTGGGCAAGGCGTTGCCGTCGAAGGTCATGCCTTCTTCCAGTTCCTGCGGGAAGATGGCGCGCGGTTCGAGGAAGACGAATTCCTCGTCGTAGTCGCCAAAGGCCTCTTCAGGCTCGATGTGCAGCTGCAGTTGGGCGCCCGGCTCATGGCCCTGGAGCGCGGCTTCGATGGGCTTGAGCAGGTCGTCGCCGCCCACCAGGAACTCCACCGGCTCGTCCAGCTCGTCGAGCAGTTCGCCCAGCGTGTCCTTGAGTTTCCAGGTCAGCGCGACCACGCATTGTTCAGTGATTTCCATACGAGAATTGTCCCATGGACATCAACACGCCACTGGCGCTGCTGGGCGGCATCAGCCCGCAGCAATTCATGCGCCGTTACTGGCAGAAAAAACCCCTTCTGATTCGCGGCGCCGTTGCCGACATGGTGCCACCGATCCCGCGCTCGCAACTGTTCGACCTTGCTGGCCAAGAGGGCGTTGAGTCGCGCCTCATCCAGCACGGCGGCAAAAAGGGCGAGGGCTGGACGCTGCGCCACGGGCCCTTCGGCCGCCGCGCGCTGCCGCCCACCACGCGCGCCGGCTGGACGCTGCTCGTGCAGGGCGTGGACCTGCACCACCAGGGCATCCATGCCTTGCTCAACCAGTTCCGCTTCCTGCCCGATGCGCGGCTGGACGACCTGATGATCAGCTACGCCAGCGACCAGGGTGGCGTGGGCCCGCACTTCGACAGCTACGACGTCTTCCTGCTGCAGGCTGCGGGAAAGCGCCGCTGGTCCATCGGGCGGCAGCGCGACATGCGGCTGCAGGAAGGCGTGCCGCTGAAGATCCTCGAGCGCTTCGAGCCCGAAGAGACCTTTGTGCTCGAGCCCGGCGACATGCTCTACCTGCCGCCCCGCTACTCGCACGATGGCGTGGCCGAAGGCACCGATTGCATGACCTACTCCATCGGCCTGCGCTCGCCCGCCAAGCGCCACCTGGGCGCCGACCTGCTGGCGCGCGTGGCCGAGGCGCACGCGGAAGAGCTGGAACACGCGGCCATCGCATCGACTGCGCACACGCACTACCGCGATCCGGGCCAGCCGGCGGTCGACGCGCCGGCCGCCATGCCCGAGGCGTTGCAGGCCTTCGCGCGCGAAGCCGTTGCCCTGGCGCTGCGTTCGCCCGATGCCATCGAACGTGCGCTGGGCGAGACCATGACCGAGCCCAAGGCCAACGTGTGGTTCGACGACGAAGGCGACGTGCCGGCGCAGCCGTGGCAGCGCGTGGCGCTCGACCGGCGCACCCGCATGCTCTACGACGCGCGCCACATCTACATCAACGGCGAGAGCTTTCTGGCCGGCGGGCGCGACGCCACGCTGATGCGCCGCCTGGCCGACCGGCGCGAACTGTTCGCGAAAGACCTGGCGCGAGCGAGCGACGACGCACAAGACCTCCTGCACGACTGGTGTGAAGCGGGGTGGGCCCATGCCGAATGAAGACACTCCTGCATCCGGTGGCGCCACGCTGGCATCCGGCCCTTTCTCGGGTTCCGAGGAATTCGCGCAGCTGATCCGCCAGGCCGCCGAAGCAGCTGCGCTCGAAGGCTGGCGCGAATGGGTGTGGAGCGACCCCGACTTTGCCGATTGGCCGCTGGGCGAGCGCACCGTGGCGGAGGCCCTGCAGCGATGGTCGTCCGCGGGGCGCCGGCTTACGCTCGTGGCCGAACGCTACGACGTGTTCGAGCGGCATCACGCGCGCTTCGTGCACTGGCGCCGCATGTGGGGCCACATCGTGGATGCGCGCGTGTGCCGCGGTGCCGGCCTGCCGACGGTGCCCAGCGCCATCTGGACGCCGACGTGGGCGCTGCGGCGCCT
>JAFECZ010000614.1 GCA_018241905.1 Pseudomonadota bacterium | reverse complement strand
CGAAGGGCTTCGGCCAGCCGCTGGCGCAGGGTCTGCGCATCGGGCAGGCTGTGCTGGCGCGCGCGCTGCGCCGCCAGGCTGGGCAGCACGCGCGTGACGGCGTCGAAGCCCGCCAGCTGGCCCTCGTCCACCAGCACCTGCAGCCGCTGGCTCGCGGCCTCGACGGCCTGCAGCGTGGCCTCTTCGCTGGCAGCCTGGACGATCACCAGCGTGCGCGCATCGCTCGCCCCCAGGTCGGCGCGCAACTGGGCATCAATTTCCTGCGCGCTTTCAGGCACCGGGCTCATGGCACCCAGGCCCGCGCTCCACAGGTCGTCCCGGTGCCAGAACAACAAGGCAGCCGACGCGGCGCACAGCGCCAGCAAGGGCCAGCGCAGGCGCGGCAGCGCACGCAGCACCCAGGCGGCGAGTTGCGCCATGTGCCGGCGCAGGCCCTTGCCGGACGCACCGTCGGGCGCGAACACCGGCAGCACATAGCGTGTGGCCAGGGCCGCCGCAATGAGGCCGGCCAGCGAAAAAACGCCCAGTTGCGCCAGCCCCGGAAAGCCTGAGAACACCAGGGCCGCGAAGCCGCACACCGATGTCAGCAACCCCAGCCGCACCGTGGGCCAATGCACGTCGCGCCAATGCCGCCAGCCGCTGCCGCGCGCAGCACCTTCCACGCCCTGGCGCGCCTGGATGAGGTAGTAGATGGCGTAGTCGATGGTCTCGCCGATCAGCGTGCTGCCGAAGGCAATCGTCAGGCCGTGAACATGCCCGAACCCCAGCGCCACCGACGCCGTACCCACCACCACGCCGGTTGCCACCGGCAGCATGGCGATGACCAGTGCGCGCGGCGACGCAAAAGCCAGCAGCAGCAGGCAGCCCACCACGATGCCGCCAACCACCGCGAGATGAAAGGCCTCGCCCTTGATCTGCGCGCGGCTTTGCACCGAGAAGACCGGCGCGCCGCTGACCAGCAGGCGCGGCAGCGCGCCCTGCCCGCCCTGCTTCGCCCGCTCGAAGGCAGCCTGCACTTCGTTCAATGCATGTTCCTGCGCATCGAGGTCGCTGCCTTCGGCCTTGGTGGTGGCCAGCAGAATGGCCCGCGGGGCGCTGCGCGACACCCACACGCCGTGCTCGCTGCGCGGTGCGCTGGCCGGAATGAGGCCCTCGGCGATGTGCGCCATCTCGCCGGTCGGGTCGCGTTCGAGCAGCGGCTTGAAGGCATTGCCCGCCGGTGTGCCGAGCAGCGACAGCGTGTCGAGGATGGCATCGCGCAGGCCCTGCGCGGTGAAGCGGTCGTCGTTCAGCTCGGGCGCCAGCTGGTAGCGGTGCGCCAGCAGCCAGCCGCCGGCCTCCGTCCAGTCGGCCGTCTCGCCGTTCTGCACCTGCTCGAACAGGCCGCTGGCGCGCAGCGACTTGGCCATGGCACTGGACAGCTGCGCGCGCTGCTGCGCATCGGCGCCGCCTTCGATGCCGATCAGCAGGCTGCGCGACGCAACGCCGCTTTGAAGCTGCTCGATGAGCATCTGCTGGCGCGCATCCGGCCTGGCAGGCAGGAAGGCCGACAGGTCCGCGCTGAAGTGCGCGTTCCTGATGATCAGCGCGCCGGTCGCCAGCACGAGGAGCCACGCGAGCAGCGCGATCCAGCGATGCGGCGGGCGATCCAGGGCCTGGGTGCTCATGCGCGCGGGGCCTGCCGGATCAGGACGGCGACTTGGGCGTGATGGTCATCACCGAGCGGTCGCCGCCGATGAATTCCATCTCCACGCCCAGCACCTGCCCCTGGCGCCCGTTCAGGCGCACGCTGCGCACCTGCGCGGCCAGGCGCTCGTCGACCGGTTGCAGGTCCAGCGTCCAGCTGGCCTGGCTGCCGCCGACCTCGGTGCGAAAGTGCTGCTGCAGCAGTTTCGCGTCGCCGGTGAGCGTGCCGCGCAGCGCGTCCACCATGCCCTGCAGCTCGGGCATGCTGTCCAGCGTCAGGGTGCGGGTGCGGCCGCCGCGCGACAGGGTCAGGGTGTTGCCCTCCACCACCATCGACTCGGGCCGCGGCGACACGGTGCGGCGTGCGAGCTTGTCCGGCGCACTGAAACTCAGCGTGCCGGCCGAATTGAGCGGGCCGTCCACGCCGCGCACGAAGCGCTGCTCGACAAAGCCTGCCTCGCCGCCCTTTTGCCGCGCCAGCTGCGTCATCAGCTCGGACAGGTCGAAGGCCCAGGCCGGCGTTGCCGCGCCCAGCAGCAGGGCCAGCGCCAGCACCAGCGAATCAAGTCGCGTCTTCAAGCCAGAAATCATGGAAGTTGAACCAGTTGTGCGGATGTTCGCGGCAAAGCGCCTCCAGGCGCGCGACATAGTTTTCGAGGGCGGCGCGGATCTGCGTTTCGCGCTCGGCCCCGCAGGCGCGCTGGCTGAAGTCGGCCAGCGGTTCGAAGCGCACTTCGTAGCGCGCCCCGCCAAGATACAAACCCGCCATGAAGAAGACCTTGCGCTGCAGCAGCGCGGCCAGGCGGAAGGGGCCGTCGTTGAAGCTGGCAGCCTTGCCCAGGAACGGCAACTCGACGCTGTCGCAGCGCTGACCCGCCGCCTCTTCGCTCTTGGTCAGGGTGCGGTCAGCCAGCAGGCCTGCCATGCCGCCGGCATCGAGCCAGTCGCGCAGGCGCAGCATCGCCTCGGGGCGGCCCAGCGCAATCACCTCCGGCCGGAAGCGCGGTTCGCTGATGGCTTCCAGCACCGAGTTGATCTGCTGCGCATTGTCGGGATACATGAGCATGG
>JAFECZ010000613.1 GCA_018241905.1 Pseudomonadota bacterium | reverse complement strand
CCCTCGGGGGGTGGCGAATTACACGCAGCGAAGCGAAGTGAAAAGCCGGGGGGCCGTCATACAGCGCTTTCGTCCTGCTCACCGGTGCGGATGCGCACCACGCGCTCCACGTTGGTGACAAAAATCTTGCCGTCGCCGATCTTGCCGGTGCGCGCCGCACCCACGATGGCATCGACACAGCGCTCGACGTCGCCCTCGTTGACGACGACCTCGATCTTCATCTTGGGCAGGAAGTCGACCACGTACTCGGCACCGCGGTACAGCTCGGTATGCCCCTTCTGCCTGCCGAAGCCCTTGACTTCGGTAACCGTGAGGCCAGTCACGCCGACTTCGGCGAGGGCCTCGCGCACGTCGTCCAGCTTGAAGGGTTTGACGATGGCGGTGATCTGCTTCATTTCGGTGTGCTCCGGGCGGTTTCGTTGAATTTGCTGGTGATAGGGTAGCGCCAATCCTTGCCGAAGCTGCGGTGCGTGACGCGGATACCCACCGGCGCCTGGCGCCGCTTGTACTCGTTGATCTTGATCAGCCGCACCACGCGCTCGACCACGCCGGCCTCGTAGCCTGCGGCGATGATGGCCTCGACGCTCTCGTCGTCTTGCATATAGCGCGCCAGGATGCCGTCGAGCACGTCATACGGCGGCAGGCTGTCCTGGTCGGTCTGGTCGGGGCGCAGCTCGGCGCTGGGCGGCCGCGTGATGATGCGCTCGGGAATGGGCGAGGCGCCGGTGCCGTACGGGTCGTTGGCATTGCGCCAGCGCGCCAGCTCGAACACGGTGGTCTTGAGCAGGTCCTTGATGACCGCAAAGCCGCCCGCCATGTCGCCGTACAGCGTGCAGTAACCCGTGGCCATCTCGCTCTTGTTGCCCGTGGTGAGCACGATGGAGCCGAACTTGTTCGACAGGCCCATCAGCAAGGTGCCGCGGATGCGCGCCTGGATGTTCTCTTCGGTCGCGTCCTCGGGCAGCCCCTGGAAATCGCCGGCCAGCGCAGCCTTGAAGGACTCGAAGGTGCTCTTGATGGAAATCTCGTCGTAGCGCACGCCCAGGCGCTTGGCCATTTCGCGCGCATCGATCCAGCTGATGTCGGCCGTGTAGGGCGAAGGCATCATGACGGCGCGAACCTTGTCCTTGCCCAGCGCGTCCACGGCCACGGCCAGGACCAGCGCGGAATCGATGCCGCCCGACAGGCCCAGAATGGCGCCGGGAAAGCCGTTCTTGCCAATGTAGTCGCGCACGCCCAGCACCAATGCGTCCCACAGTTGCGCCGAAGCGGTGCGCGGCTGCGGCAGGGGCTGCGCCACGACATCGACCTGGTTTCCTTGCCGCGCCACGTCGAGACAAACGATTTCTTCCTTGAAGCTCGCAGCCTGGACCGCCGTGCTGCCGTCAGCCTGCACGGCGAAGGAGGCGCCGTCGAACACGACCTCGTCCTGCCCGCCCACCAGGTGCGCGTAGACCACCGGCAGGCCGATGGCGCGGGCCCGCTCGGCCATGCGCGCCACGCGCTCGCCTTCCTTGCCCACGTGGTAGGGCGAGGCGTTGATGACCGCCAGCACCTCGGCGCCGGCGCGCTTGGCCAGCTCGGCCGGCGCATCGAACCAGGCGTCCTCGCAGATGAGCAGGCCCACCGAGATGCCGCCGACCTCGATGACGCAACTGCCCTCGCCAGGCGTGAAGTAGCGCCGCTCGTCGAAAACCTGGTAGTTGGGCAGTTCGCGCTTGGCGTAGGTCTCGACGACGCGCCCCTCGCGAATGACGCTGGCCGCGTTGTGCCGCATCTGCACCGACACCGAGCGGCTGCGCACGCTGTGGCCGCTGGGGTGGCCGACCACCACCGTCATGCCCTCCAGCCCGGCAAGCTCCCTGGCCACCGTCTGTACGGCCGCGTCGCAGCCGGCGATGAAGGCCGGGCGCAGGAAAAGGTCTTCTGCCGCATAGCCGCAGATCGAGAGTTCGGGTGTCAGCAGCAGCCGCGCGCCTTGCGCATGGGCCGCACGGGCCGCATCGATGATCTTGCGGGCATTGCCGGCCAGATCACCCACCACGAAATTGAGCTGCGCGATGGCAATCTTGAGGGTCATAGAACGGGGAATCGAGACTGCAACGATTATGTCATTCGACCCCGGACCCAAGGCCTTGCACGGGCTTGTCCGGCACGCGCGCCGATGGACTGCTACGCTTGCCGGCAATGCCTACCGGTCCCTCCGCCTCGCCTGACCTCGCCTACGCACAGGCCATCCAGCCCGCCAGCAAGGCCTACCTGCTTCTGGTCTTCACCACCCTGATCTGGGGCGCCAACGCGGTCGCTGCGCGCCTCGCGGTGGGCGAGGTGTCGCCCATGTTCCTGACCTTCATGCGCTGGGGCATCTCGTGCGTTGCGCTGGCGCTGTTCGCCCGCGGGCCGATTCGAGCCCACTGGTCCACCCTGGCGCCGCGCTGGCGCTCCATTTCGCTGATGGGCGCGCTGGGGTTCACCGGCTTCAACGCCCTCTTCTACACGGCGGCGCATCACACGACGGCCATCAACATCGCGATCCTGCAAGGCGCGATTCCCGTGCTGGTGCTGATCGGCAGCGTGATCTTCTTTTCCAATCGCGTCAGCGCGCTGCAATGGCTGGGCGTGCTGATCACCCTGGCCGGCATTGCGGTGGTCGCCTCGCACGGGCACCTGGGGCAACTGGCGCGGCTGGACTTCAACATCGGCGACATCTGGATGATCGTGGCGGGCGTGCTCTACGCGGGCTACATGCTGGGCCTGC
>JAFECZ010000612.1 GCA_018241905.1 Pseudomonadota bacterium | reverse complement strand
GAGGTCGACCGTGTGCCAGCCCTCGGGCGCCGCCACCTCCTGGAATGCGGATGTCTGCAGACTCATTTCATTCACGGGAAGCGGCTGGCGCCAGCCACGCCCTTATTCGGCGATGACGACGGCCTTCTCGATCACCACGTCTTCCAGCGGCACGTCGTCGTGGAAGCCCTTGCGGCCGGTCTTGGCGCGCTCGATCTTGTCGACCACTTCGCTGCCCGAGGTGACCTTGCCGAACACGGCATAGCCCCAGCCCTGGGCGGTGGGTGCCGTATGGTTCAGGAAGCCGTTGTTGGCCACGTTGATGAAGAACTGGGCCGTGGCCGAATGCGGCGCGTTGGTGCGCGCCATGGCAATGGTGTACTTGTCGTTCTTCAGGCCGTTGTTGGCCTCGTTCTCGATCTGCGCGTCGGTCGGCTTTTGCGACATGCCCGCTTCGAAGCCGCCGCCCTGGGCCATGAAGCCGGGAATCACGCGGTGGAAGATGGTGCCGTCGTAGAAGCCCTTCTTCACGTAGGCCAGGAAGTTGGCCACGGTCTTGGGCGCCTTCTCGGCGTCCAGTTCGAGGACGATGACGCCCTGGTTGGCAATGTGCAGTTCGACTTGGGGCTTGTTGCTCATGGTGTGACTCCAGTTGGGTTTATTTGGTCAGGGTGGCCGATTGAATGACGACGGGCACGACAGGCACGTTCTGCATGCCGTTCTTGTTGCCGGTGGATACGGCGCGGATCTTGTCCACCACGTCCTTGCCGGCCACCACCTTGCCGAACACGGCGTAGCCGTAGCCGTCGGGGTTGGGGGCGTTGAGCCCGTCGTTGTTCTTCACGTTGATGAAGAACTGCGAGGTGGCTGAATTGGGGTTGCCGGTACGCGCCATGGCAATGGTGTAGGTGTCGTTCTTCAGGCCGTTCGATGCTTCCAGCGGAATGGGGTCGCGCGTGGGCTTTTGCGCCAGGTCGGCGGTGAAACCCCCGCCCTGGATCATGAAGCCGTCGATGACGCGGTGGAAGACGGTGCCGTCGTAGTGCTTGTCCTTCACGTATTGCAGGAAGTTGGCCACCGTCTTGGGCGCCTTGTCGGGTGCGAGCTCGACCACGATGTCGCCCATCGAGGTCGACAGCTTCACGCGGGGCGCTGCCTCGGGCGATTGCGCAAAGGCGGCGCTGCCAAGCACGAGGCTGCAGGACGCTGCCAGCAGCAGGCGGCGAGCGAAGACTGGAGTGTTCAGGGCCAAAGCGTTTCTTTCAGATCAAGGAAGGTTGGAAGAAGCAATGTTGCACCACCTGTGGGCGAGCACCGGCAATGCAAGGGCTTGGACACTATCGCTGCGCGGGCGTTCCCGCGTTGGAGTCGCGCGTGGCGGCACCCGCGGCAGGAGACTTGCCGGTGGCCGGCTTGGGCAGGAACACCTCGCGCAGCAGCGCGAGTTTGGGCGCAATCGTGGTGTTGCCCTTGTCCAATTGCTGGGCCTTGGTGTAGGACTGGGCCGCCAGGCGCACATACACGTCGCCGAGGTTCTCGTGCGCCGTGGAGTAGTTGGGGTTGCGCTGCAGGGCGGTTTCCAGCGCGTCGCGTGCCTTGCCGAACTCGCTTTGCGAGGCATACAGGGCGGCGAGGTTGTTGTAGGGCTCGGGCAGTTCGGGGAATTCCTGCGTCAATGCGGTGAAGGCATTGATGGCCTCGGCCGGCTTGCCCTGGTCGGTGAGGATCACGCCGCGCAAAAAGCGCATTTGCGGATCGCGCGGGTTGGCCGCCGCGTAGGCGTCGGCCTTGGCCAGGGCTTCGTTGGCGCGGCCCTGGCGCAGCAGGGCAGTGACGTCAGCGTACTGGTCGGCGCGTGCGCTGCCGGCCCAGCCCGCAACGAGCGCGAGCAAGGCCGCAAAAAGGAAGAGTCGGGGAGAAAAGCGTGAAATGGCGACCTGCTGCATGAAGCCTCGGGAGGGAATTCGGGTTTCGCGGCAAGGCTCGGAACTACCCGAAATGCACACGGCATGGGCCGTTTATACTGCCGGTCATTGTAGCCGAGGGGTCTGAGGCGACCCCTCTTGCCACGCCCCCCCTTTCCTGAAATAAAGCGTCCTTCGCCCAGGGCAATCGCGCCCGGTGGGCGCAAGAAACCGCGACGCCTTCGAATCCCATGAGTTTGCGCATCTACAACACGCTTTCGCGTGAGCTGGAGGTCTTTTCGCCATTGCGGCCCGGCGAGGTCCGCATGTACGTGTGCGGCATGACCGTGTACGACTACTGCCACCTGGGCCATGCCCGCTCGATGATCGCCTTCGACGTGGTGCAGCGCTGGCTCAAGTCCAGCGGCTATCGCGTGAACTACGTGCGCAACATCACCGACGTGGACGACAAGATCATCAAGCGCGCGGTCGAGAACGGCGAGAGCATCCGAAGCCTCACCGACCGCATGATCGACGCGCTGCACGAAGACGCCGACGCGCTGGGCATCGAGCGCCCCACCCACGAGCCGCGCGCCACCGAATACGTGCCGCAGATGCTGTCGATGATCGGCACGCTCGAGAACAAGGGCCTGGCCTACCGCGCCTCGAATGGCGACGTGAACTACGCGGTGCGCAAGTTCCCGGGCTACGGCAAGCTGTCGGGCAAGTCGCTGGACGAACTGCACGCGGGCGAGCGCGTGGCCGTGCTCGATGGCAAGGACGATCCGCTCGACCCGGTGCTGTGGAAGAGCGCCAAGGAAAGCGAACCGCAAGACGTGAAGTGGCCCAGCGAGTTCGGCCCGGGGCGCCCCGGCTGGCACATCGAGTGCT
>JAFECZ010000611.1 GCA_018241905.1 Pseudomonadota bacterium | reverse complement strand
CTGCCCGAGGCCGAGCGCTCGATCGAGATCGACCCGCGCACCGTGGACGCGGCGCGGCTGGCCCACCTGGCCGGGATGGGCTTCAACCGCCTGAGCCTGGGCGTGCAGGACTTCGAGCCGGCGGTGCAGCAGGCCATTCACCGCGTGCAGCCGGCGGCGATGGTCGTGGAGCTGATGGCCGCGGCGCGCAAGCTGGGCTTTGCCTCGGTCAACCTCGACCTGATCCACGGCCTGCCTCGGCAGACGGTGGCCAGCTTCGATCGCACGCTGGCGCAGGTGTGCGAGCTGCGGCCCGAGCGCATCGCGCTGTATGCCTATGCGCACCTGCCGGAGCGCTTCAAGGCGCAGCGGCGCATTGCGGCGCGCGACCTGCCCAGTCCGGCGGACAAGGTGCAGATGCTGTCGCAGGCCATCCGGACCCTGTGCGGCGCCGGTTATGTGTACATCGGCATGGACCATTTCGCGCTGCCGGGCGATCCGCTGGCCGTGGCCAAGCGCCAGGGCCTGCTGCATCGCAACTTCCAGGGCTACAGCACGCAGCCCGACTGCGACCTGGTGGCGCTGGGCGTGTCGGCCATCGGCCACGTGGGCGCCAGCTACAGCCAGAATGCCAAGACGCTGGACGCCTATTACGACCACCTCGACCAGGGCCGCCTGCCGGTGGAGCGCGGCCTGGCGCTCACCCGCGACGACCTGCTGCGCCGCGCGGTGATCATGGCCATCATGTGCCAGGGCAAGTTGGACTTCGCGGCCATCGGCCAGGCGCATCTGGTGGACTTTGCCGATCGCTTCGCGCCCGAGCTCGCCGCGCTGGGGCCGCTGGTGGCGCAGGGGCTGGTGAAACTGCGCGACCATGAGCTGGAAGTGACCGACACCGGCTGGTTCTTCGTGCGGGCCATTGCGATGGTGTTCGACCGCTACCTGCAGGCCGACCGCAACCGGGCGCGCTTCTCGCGACTGGTCTGAACGGCGGGGCCGACATGCAACAACCCCCATGCTCGTCGCTTTGCCTATCGCTGCCTCCGGGGGGCGCGCGTCGGCGGCAGCGGGCGGCCGGAGGCCGCTGACATGCTCGAGCAGGCAGGTCTCGCCGGCGCGGCCCTGCTCATGGGGCTGGCCGGCAGCCCGCATTGCGTGGCCATGTGCGCGGCGCCGGCCGGCGGCGTGATCCGCCTTGTGCGCGCCGAGCCGGCCGGGTGCGGCGCCGCCCCGCCTTCGAGCGCAGCCGCGGCGCTGCCGCTCGCGCTTTTCCATGCCGGCAGGCTCACCGGTTATGCGGTGGCCGGCGCACTGGTGGCCGCCGCCGCGCAGGCGCTGGGTGCGGCCGGCCAGCATGTGGCGGCGTTGCAGCCGGCCATGACGCTGCTGCATGCCGGCGTGCTCGCCTGGGGCCTGATGCTGCTGGTCAGCGGGCGGCAGCCGGCCTGGGCGCACGGCATCGGCCATGCGCTGGCCCGGCGCCTTCGCATGCAGCGGACGGCGGGGCAGGGTGCGCTGCTGGCTGGCGCGCTTTGGGTGTTCATGCCCTGCGGGCTCCTGTATTCGGCGCTGGCGCTGGCCAGCCTGGGCAACGGGCCGGTGCAGGGGGCGCTGGCCATGCTGGCGTTTGCGTGCGGCAGCGGCGCGGCGCTGCTGGCGGCACCCTGGCTGTGGGCGCGGCTTCGCCGGCACACGGCGCCGCTTGGGGAACGCTGGAGTGCGCGGGCTGCCGGCGCCGTGCTGGTCCTGCTGGCGCTCGACGCGCTGTGGATGGACCTGGGCCGGCAGATTGCCCGCTGGTGCGGGGTCGGCGCGGCCTGACCGGTGCTGCGGCCGGCCAGTGCGCCGCCGGTCGTGCGTCTATTCGATCTTCAGCGCGCCGGTGACCAGGCTCACGTGGACACGCGGCGCCTCTGCCGCCTCTTCTGCGGGCTGCGCATCCGTGGCCTTGGCGCGCACCACCAGCACCGGAATCGGCGCGCTGCGCAAGACGCTCTCGGCGCCGCTGCCCAGCAGCAGGCGGCCCACGCCGCGCCGGCCGTGGGTGCCCAGCACGATCAGGTCGGCCTTCCACTTGGCGGCCTCGGCCGCGACGGCGTCGGCCAGGCGGGTGCTCACGCGCTCGTAGAGCACGCCCTCGGCCTTCACCCCGGCGGCAGCTGCAGTGCCCTTGGCTTCGTCCAGGAGGCGCGCGCCGGCTTCACGCATCGTGTTCAGCCAATCGCCCTGCTGGCCGGCGTAGGCATCCATGGCCAGTGCGAACGACAGGTCATCGATGACGTGGAACAGGCACAGCTGCCCGCCGCCGGCCTTGGCGAGCCGGATGGCTTCCTGGAGGCCGCAGCGGGCGGTCTCGCTGCCGTCGATGGGGACGAGGATGCGCTGATAGATGGTCATGCAGGACTCCTTCCTTGATTGCAGGGCCAGTATGCGTCGCAGCCAGGAGCGGAGCTTGATCTGGCGCAAAACCCCCTCGGATGCGATGCGGGATGCTGGCGGCATCCAACCCAAGCGAGGAGCGCAAGATGCACGACACCATCCGGATCATTCGAGACGAGCACGCCGCATTGGCCGCCATGCTGCGCTCCATCCTCCTGCTGCTGGCCGAGCACCGGCGCGCCAGGACGCTGCCCGACTTCGAGTCGCTGCGGGCCATGCTCTTCTACGTGGACGAGTTTCCCGAGAAGCGCCACCACCGCAAGGAATCGGAGCTGCTGTTTCCCAAGCTGCGTGCGCGCACGCCCATGTCGCGCGAGCTGCTGGACCGGCTGGACGACGACCATGACCGGGGCGAACGCAAGATCCGCAACGTGG
>JAFECZ010000610.1 GCA_018241905.1 Pseudomonadota bacterium | reverse complement strand
CCGGCATCGAGCTTTCCATTCCGCTCACGCCCCGCAAGGACATGAGCCCCACCCATCACCTGCAGGTGACGGGTTCGCCCCGCTGGTCGTACGCCGTGGAAACCGTGGTGGGCGAGCGCAGCAACAGCATCAGCGCCGGCGGAGCAGGGCAGGGCGTTCGGCCCTACGGCTCGACGCTGGACCAGACCTTCAACTCCGACCGCGCAGGTCTTGGCTATTTCGAGTCGAACCTGCCGCGCATTCGCAGCGCCGCCGCGCGCTGATTCTTTCTCTTTTGACGATGTTCCCGTTCTTATCCAACCTGCCACGCCACGCCTGCCCGCGTACCTTCGCGCGCTGGGGCGCGGCCGCCGCAGGCCTGGCCGTGCTGGCCGGCTGCGCCATGTCGCCCGGCATCAGCTTCGACGAATCGCTCCAGGCCGAGCAGCGTGCCAGCGCCAATGCCGGCACGTCGATGGACGGCGCCAATGCCGACCGTCCGCCGCCGGGCGCGCTGCAGGAAATCTCGCCCGACCTGATCCGCCAGCAGCGCGCGGCGCAGGCCAAGGCCGTGGGCGACGACGTCAAGCAATTGTTCGGCACGCCGTCGCAGTACCGCATCGGCGCGGGCGACATCCTGAACATCGTCGTGTGGGACCACCCCGAGTTGGTGCTGCAGCCGGCAGGCTCCATTACCACCGACGCCGTGAGCGGCTCGCCGGTGAGCAACGGCTACAACGTGAGCCAGGACGGGCAGATCCAGTTTCCGTACGTGGGCAGCTTCAAGGTCGGCGGCCTGACCGAATACGAAGTGCGCGAGCGCCTGACGGCACGCCTGGCCAAGTACTTCAACGAGCCCAAGCTCACGGTGCGCGTGCAGTCGTACCGCAATGGCCGCGTGTACGTGGACGGCTCGGTGCGCACGCCGGGCCTGCAGGCCATGAACGACATCCCGATGACGCTGCCCGAGGCCATCAACCGCGCCGGCGGCTTTGCGCCCGATGCAGACCGCTCCACGGTGGCCTTGTCGCGCGGCGAGCAGACCACGCTCATCAACATGCCGCAACTGGTGCAGCAGGGCGTGAACCCCAACAAGATCATGCTGGCCGCCGGCGACATGGTGCGCGTGTTCAGCCAGGACGACGCCAAGGTGTACGTGCTGGGCGAAGTCACGCGGCCCGCGCCGCAGCCGTTGCGCAACGGGCGGCTGACGCTCAACCAGGCGCTGGGCGAGGCCGGCGGCCTGAGCACCACCAGCAGCGACCCGCGCCAGATCTTCGTGGTGCGCGCCAAGGGCAGCAAGGACGACGCAACCCAGCCCGACATCTTCCACCTGGATGCGAGCTCGCCGGTTTCCTACGCGCTGGCCGAAGGCTTCGAGCTGAAGGCACGCGACGTGGTGTTTGTCGACCCCGCGCCGCTGGTGCGCTGGAGCCGCGTGATCAACCTCATCCTGCCGAGCGCCCAGATCATGAACGTAGGCAGCGAGATCAGCGTTCGCTGAAGAAGGACGGCTTGGCAATGAACAACATCCTGGTCGTCTGCATCGGCAACATCTGCCGCAGCCCTTTGGCGCAAGTGATGCTGGCGCACGCGCTGCCCGACAAGAACGTGTGGTCCGCCGGTCTTGATGCGCTGGTGGGCAACCCTGCGGACCCGACGTCGGTCGAGTTGGCCACCGAGCAAGGCCTGGACTTGGGCGAGCACCGCGCCCAGCAGATCACCAGCGTGATGTGCCAGCAGGCCGATCTCATCCTGGTGATGGAGCAATCGCACAAGGCCGAACTGGAGCGGCGCTACCCGCTTGCGCGCGGCCGCGTGTTCCGCCTGGGCGAACTCGGCGGCTACGACATTGCCGACCCGTATCGCCAAGGCCGCGCCGCTTTCGAGAGCGCCAGCCAGCACATCGCCCGCGGCGTGCAGGACTGGGCGCCGCGCATTCGGCAACTGGGCTGAGCAAGACCCCGCCGATACGTCACTGAACTCAACGAACTCGATCTCCTTTTCTTTCCATGAACGGTCCCCAAGCCCCCGCAGCTGGCGCAGCCCATCCGGCCAACGCCCGGCGCGGAGATGAAATCAACCTGCTTGAACTGCTGGACGTGGTGCTGGACCACCGCTGGCTGATTGCGGCGGTCACGGTGTTCTCGCTGGCCATTGGCGTGGCATATGCGCTGCTGGCTACGCCCATTTACCAGGCCAATACGCTGATCCAGGTGGAGGACAGCAAGGGCGATCCGATGGGCAGCATGCTGGGGCAGTCGGCTTCGGGGTTGTTCGACATTCGTTCGCCCGCCACGGCGGAAATGCAGATCCTGCGCTCGCGCTTGGTGGTGGAGCAGGCGGTATCCAACCTGGGTCTGGATATCGAGGCGGAGCCGCGCTACGTGCCGTTGGTGGGGCGTTGGTTGTCGCGCCGGGCCAAGGATCTTTCCAGCCCCGGCATCTTTGGCTGGGGTGGATTCGTGAGCGGAACCGAAGCCATTCAGGTGAGCGCCTTCGACGTGCCGCAGGAAGTGGAAGGCAAGCGCTTCAGCTTGCGCGTGACCGGCCCCGGTGCTTATCGCCTGATCTCGCCCGATGGCGACGAAGTAGGTCAGGGCAGGGTTGGCCAGGAGATGCGCTTTGAACTCGACGGCGTGCCCGGCCGCTTGCTGGTGCGCGAGATTCAGGGCCGGGAAGGCGCCGCCTTTCGCTTGACCCGCTACTTCCGCCTGGAGGTGGTGGAAGACCTGCAGAAGGACATGCGCATTTCGGAAGAGGGCAAGCAGTCGGGCGTGATTCGCGCCAGCCTGGAAGGCGACGACCCGCGCGAAG
>JAFECZ010000060.1 GCA_018241905.1 Pseudomonadota bacterium | reverse complement strand
GAACCTCACCCTCGCAGCCACACTTTGGTTCGCCGCGCTGCAGCCTCTTGCCGCGCATGCACAGCAACTGTCAACGCTCGAGAAGGTCAAGCGCAGCGGCGTCATCACCTTGGCCTACCGTGAATCATCACTGCCGTTTTCCTACGTTGGCGCAGACGGCCAGCCGCACGGCTTTGGATGGGATATCTGCGAGAAGGTCGTGGAGCGGGTAAGAAAAAGCGTCGGGCGTCAGGACCTCCAGGTGGCCGCTCAGAGCGTGACCTCCCAGAACCGCATCCCCTTGCTGCAAAACGGCACCATTGACATCGAGTGCGGCTCGACCACGAACAACGCCGAACGAAACAAGCAGGTGGCATTTGCCATCAACTACTTTTATACGGGCACCCGGTTCATCGTGAAGGCCGACTCGAGCATCCGGTCGATCAACGATCTGAAGGGCAAGAAGGTCGCGTCCACGGTCGGCACGAGCAATATGCTCGTGCTGCGCAAGGTCAACACGGAGCGCAATCTGGACTTGCATCTCATGGGGGCCAAGGACCACGCCGAGTCACTGCTGCTGGTTCAGCAGGGGCGCGCCGAGGCGTTCGGCATGGACGACATCCTGCTGTACGGGCTGCGCGCCAATGTGCCCGACCCCAACGAACTGGCAGTCGTGGGCGACTCCATTCAGGTCGAGCCGTACGCCATCATGCTGCGCAAGGACGACCCTGCCTTCAAGCGCCTGGTTGATGACACGCTCGTGGGTCTGATCGAGAGCGGTGAATTCCAGACCCTCTACAAGAAGTGGTTCCAATCGCCGATTCCTCCCAAGGGCATCAATCTGAATGCGCCCATGAGCAAGGAGCTGCGGCAAAACCTCCAAGACCTCTCGGACAAGCCCGCCTGATGGCCACCCCAAAGATGGCGCGAGCTGTGTCGCGCGCGGCATTGACGGCCGAGCCCAACGCCGTGGAAAGCTGCAAGTTGGCGGCTTTTCCCGGCCTCGTGGGTGTCCTGGGCGGCATGGGACCACTGGCCACCGTGGACTTCATGCGCAAGATGCTCGACGCCACGCCGGCGCGCTGCGACCAGGAACATGTGCCGGCCCTCGTGTGCTCGATTCCCCAGATTCCGGACCGCACCAAGGCCTTCCAGGGCAGGGGCGATTCACCGCTGCCCGCGCTGCTCGCGTGTGCCGAGCGGCTCAAGGCCGGGGGTGCCTCTCTGATCGTCATGCCCTGCAACACCGCGCACCTCTGGTTCGACGAGATCCAGTCCCACAGTGGCATGGCGATGCTGCACATTGTGGATGTCGCGCTGGATGCCGCATTCGAGGTCGCTGCGGACACTGCAGGCGCTGCGGGTAACCCGCGCATTGGCTTGCTGGCCACGACAGCAACAATCGCATCGGCGCTGTACACCTCTCGAAACGGTCCGCCACCGCGGCGCCAACCCGCCGACTGGGTGCTTCCTTCCGAAGCCGAGATCACGCAGTGGGTGACACCAGGCATCGCAGCGGTGAAGGCCGGGCGGCTCCAAGAGGGTGAGTCGCTGCTGCGACGCGCCGCAGCCGCCCTGCACGCTCGAGGCGCAGCGTCGCTCGTGCTGGGTTGCACGGAGATTCCGCTGGTTCTGCACGACGGCAACTCGCCGGTGGCGACTATCGACGCCACGGCGGCATTGGCTAGGCGAGCTGTCCAGTGGTCTCGGCAGGCGCGCGGGGGCCTGAATGCGCGTGGGAAGGGCAAGGTTGCGTCGCCCGTCTGATCGGCCGCAGTTGGGTGGCGACCCGCAGCTGCTCCAGTTTCGGGCAAGCGTGCAGATGACTCGCGTCGTATTGCCGCCCCTTGGCGCGGGCCGGCGGTCAGATGAGCGGCTGGCCTGCGGGCGCTGATTCGAACGTCGCTGATGGGTCGTTCAGACCGTCAATGCCGTCTCTCTTGACGGCCAGGCCGTCGGCGGCCAGCTTCTCCAAAGCCCGGCTGGCCTGCAGCGGGCTCACGCGAGCCGCTTTGGCGATCTCATAGCCGTCCAGTGCGCCCTTCGAATCTCTGAGGGCGCTCAGGACTGCCTCACGCGTGCTTGCATTCGATCCAGGTCTTGACACCCATCGTCCCTTCATTTGTTCTCTTGCTCTCAGGACCTGCTTGCGTCGGTATGGTCCCAGCAGCAGCCCGGCAACGCAAGCGCGCTGATCGCGAACTGTTGTGACAAGTGAACGGGCAGGAGAGCTGGCAAGAGAGCGGCAAGGGGTGGAGCGCGGCTCCACCGCGTCACGCGGCGCGTGCGGGCACCGAACCGGGGTAGCGGCTGATCTCAGCGCGCATGAGCGCCAGCAGGTGCGCCTTGTGGGGCCGAATCCGATCGATTGGTCCCCCGATCCCGATCGCGGCGGTGCGCCCAAGCGCGGTGGCCGGCAGCAGCATGCAGATCGTAGCGCCGCCCGCGATGGGGATGTGCTCGGCATAGGCGTAGCCTTGGGCGCGCGCTTCTCGCACGCGCTGCAGCATCAGCTCCAGCGGCTGGCGCTCATCGGTGCGCGGCGTCGCGATGTTGGCCCGGCGGACCAGGCGCTCCACCTCGCGGTCCTGGAAGGAAGTCATCAGCATCCAGCCAGTGGCCGATTGGGTCAGGGGGCGCATGCTGCCTTCCTCAGTGTGAAAGCGCAGGGGGTGGATCGACTGGATGACGCGGATGTACTGCATGTGCACGTCGTTTTGCAGCGCAATCGACACGGCCTCGCCGGTGGCGCTGTGCAGGTCGCGCATGAGCTCGAACACGTCCCCCTGGCCAAACAGCGCGTGGCTGATCCAGTCGCCCAGCGACGCCACCTTCAGCGTCGGAAAGTAGCGCCGCTGCGCGCGGTCGTAGCTCAGGTAGCCCAGCGTCGCCAGGTTCTTGAGCAGCACCGTGCCGCTGGACTGCGGGTAACCCAGCGCGTCGCAGATGCTCTTGAGCGTCTGCGGGCTGCGCTCGCGCTCGAAGAGGGCCAGGATTTCCAGCACCCGCACGGCCGATTTGACGGAAGGCGCGCTCATGGCGAGGCCTCAAAAATCACATATGTGATGTTTGCGTTCATGCTTGCATGATACTTGTTTACCTGTCGGCAGGTTGGCATCATCCCTGGAAGACGCCTGGACACAGCCGGGCGCAGTCCTAAAACCTCGGAGACGACCATGAAGACAGAACAAGGCGCGCGTGCGCCGGCGGCGCACGCGCGCGCCGATTCGATCGGCGGCCCTGGTGGGCGGGCCCCGCTGGATGTGATCGTGGTCGGCGGCGGCTTTGGTGGCATGTACGCGATCTACAAGTTCCGCGAGATGGGCATGCAGGTCCAAGGCATCGAAGCCGGCGGCGATCTGGGGGGCGTGTGGTACTGGAACCGCTACCCCGGCGCGCGCGTGGATCTGCCCAGCATCGACTACAGCTACGCCTTCTCGCCCGAGATCGAGCAGGAATGGAACTGGTCGGAACAGTTCGCCGGGCAGCCCGAGCTGCTGCGGTACATCGACTTCGTGGCGACCCGCCTGGACCTGCGCAAGCACTTCCAGTTCAACACGCGCGTGAACCGGGCCGAGTGGGACGAGGCACGCCAGCTCTGGACGGTGACCACCGAGCAGGGCCAGCGCTACGAGGCGCCGTACTGCATCATGGCCACCGGGCCGCTGTCGGTCCCGAAGGAGCCCGAGATCGAGGGCCTCAAGCGTTTCAAGGGCCGGTTGCTGCATGCCGCGAAGTGGCCTCACAAGCCGGTGGCGTTCGCCGGACAGCGCGTGGGCGTGATCGGCACGGGCTCCACCGGCATCCAGATCGTGCAAGAGGTGGGCCGCCAGGCGGGCGAGCTGTACGTCTTCCAGCGCACGCCCAGCTTCACCATGCCCATGCGCAACGTCAGGCTCGAGCCCGAATACCTGGCCGAGGTCAAACGCCACTACGCGGGCATCCGCGAGGCCGCGCGCAACAGCGCGGTGGGCGGCGTGCGCCCGCAGTCCACGCGCGCCTTCTTCAGCGTGACGCCCGAGCAGCGGCGCTCCTTGCTCGAGGACGCCTGGAAGCAGGGCGGCCTGGCCATGCTGGGCACGTTCTCCGACCTGATGTCCAACGAGGAGGCCAACGAGGTGGTGGCCGAGTTTGTGCGCGAGAAGGTGGGCGAGGTGGTCAAGGACCCGGTGACGGCCGAGGCACTCAAGCCGCGCGGGTACCCGATCTTTGCGCGGCGCCCGTGCATCGACACCGCCTACTACGAGACCTACAACCTGCCCAGCGTGCACCTGATCGACTGCCTGAACGATCCGATCCTGGAAGTCACGGAAAAGGGCGTGCGCACTCAATCGGGCGAGGTGGCGCTGGACATACTCATCCTGGCCACCGGCTACGACGGCCTTACAGGGGCACTGACCGCCTTCGATGTGGTGGGCCGGGGCGGACGCACGGTCAACGAGAAGTGGAAGGAGGGGGCGCGCTCCTACCTGGGTCTCATGATGGAGGGCTTTCCCAACCTCTTCATGACCACCGGCCCCAACGGGCCCGCGGCGCTGGCCAACATCATCCGCATCAGCGAGAACGATGTGGACTGGATCGCCGAGCTCATCGTGCACATGCGCAAGAGCGCGGCGGCCAGTGCGGAGCCGACCGCGCAGGCCGAGCAGGCGTGGATGGACATCGTGGCCGCGCTCGCCCGCCGCTCGCTCATCACAAAGGCCAAGACCTGGTGGGTTGGCACCAACGTCAAGGACAAACCCTCGGGCCTGACCATGTTCACCGGGGGCTTTCACAAGTACCGCGAGTACTGCGCCGCCGCTGCCGAGGACGGCTACCGCGGCTTGGTCTTCCAGGCGTCCGTGCGGCAAACAGTGCCGGCTTGACCGCCTCGGGCCCGGGACCTGACGCGTAGGCGTCAGCGGCTCGGGCCGACCCGCTTGCGTGCCCGGCCGATGCGACGCATTATTTACCGGTCGGCAGGTAATATTTCTCGAACACTTAGGAGCTTTCATGGAATTCAAGACACTGCAGGTCGAAATCAGCGACCGCATCGCCGTGGTCACCCTCAACCGCCCGCCGGTGAACGCACAGAACGCCGAGATGCGTGCCGACATCACGGCCTGCTTTGACGAGTTGTCCGACCGCGAGGACGTCTCGTGCATCGTCCTGACCGGTTCGGGCAAGGTGTTCTCCGCCGGCGCCGACATCCGCGAGCGTCCCAACCTGGGCGCCACCCCGGGGGCGTACGGTCGCCACAACCGGCTCGTGCGCGAGTCCTACTACGCGGTGGTCGAATGCGCCAAGCCAGTGATCGCGGCCGTCAACGGTCCGGCGATGGGTGCCGGCTTCGGTCTGGTGATGGGCTCGGACATCTGGGTCGCCTCGGAGGACGCCTATGTCTCCATGCCCGAGATCAACGTGGGCCTGGCCGGCGGCGTGACATTCCTGCAGCGCGTGTTCAGCCAGTCGCGGGCCCGCCGCATGTTCTACACGGGCATGAAGGTCAGCGCCCAGGAGCTGTACCGACTCGGGCTGGTCGAGGCGTGTTTGCCGGCCGACCAGCTCCTGCCCTACGCCATGGAGATCGCCCGGGAGATGGCCTCCAAGAGCCCGATCGCCCTGCGCCTGGCCAAGGAAGCGGCGCGCATGACGATGGTGATGCCCGTGCGCGATGCCTACCGCTACGAGCAGGGCAACACGGTGGCCCTGTCCAAGACGGAGGACGCCAAGGAGGCCCAACGCGCCTTTCTGGAAAAGCGCGCGCCGGTCTACACCGGTCGCTGAGGGCCTCGCGCGCACCGATTGCACACATCAATCGCACACACCGATCGCATGCACCAGGACGCGAAGATGCCGGCTGATACCATCGGTAGCGTTCGGGCGTGGGCCCGGCTCGCCCGTGAGCCGGCCTCACGACCCGGCCCCTTCGACGACCCTTTGACGACCCAATAGGACACGCCCCGCCCATGGCCAACGCTCCCACGGAACCAGTGGAAGCCAATCCCGAGACCGCCTCCTCGACCCGCATCCGCTCGGACCTGCGGCAGGAGCAGTTGATCGACATCGCGATCCGCCTTTTCGCTCGCAAAGGGTATGAGGGCACGTCGCTGCGCGATATCGCGGATGAGGCGCGCATCACCAAAGCGGCGCTGTACTACCACTTCCCCAACAAGGAAGAGCTGTACGAGCGCATCGTGCTGGAGTCGATGCAGAACCTGGTCGACACCGTGAGTGCCGCGATGCGCGCGGGGGCCACGCCGGCCGAGCGGGTGCGCCTGTTCATGCGGGCCTCGGCCGATTTCCTGGATCGCAGCCGCGATTCCTGGATCGCCGGCTCGAACGCCTTCTGGTCCAACAGTGACGCCCGGCCCCGCGCCGTGACGGTCGAGCTGCGCGACACCTACGAGCGGCTGCTGCGCGAGAGCATCCGCGACGCCATCAACCAGGGGCAGTTCCGTCCGGTCGACCCCGCCATGGCCGGGCGCATGCTGCTGTCCATGCTCAATCACCTGTGCCGCTGGCACTCCCTGGGAGGCCGGTTGAGCACGCGTGAGGTGATCGACCAGTACCTGGACATGACCTTCTCGGGCCTGAATGCGCCCTCCGGGCACTGATGCCCCCCGGCGCATTGATGTCCTCGACTTGACCTGAACACGGGCGCCGCAGGCGCCCGCGGCCGAAGGGATTCGGTGTGGGGTAAACCCCAGCTCATTTACTTACCGGCCGTAAAGTAAACTAAATTCATGGAGATCGCGGCTATGCGTTTTGTTCGCTATCTGAGAGCCATGCTCTTGTGCATGGGTTGGGGCTTGGCGCTGCTGACCACGGGTGCGCAGGCCGACAGCTTTCCCACCAAGCCGGTGACCATCGTCGTGCCCTATGCGGCCGGCGGCTTCACCGACCAGTTGGCTCGGCTGATCGCGCCGGCCCTGTCGGCGCGCTGGGGCCAGCCGGTGGTGGTGGACAACCGCAACGGCGGCGGCACCACCATCGGCACGGCCGTGGTCGCCCGCGCGCCGGGTGACGGCTACACGCTGCTGCTCACGGGCTTTGGTTTCACCGCCAACCCGATGCTGATGAAGAACCTGCCCTACGAGCCGAAGGCGCTCGCGCCCCTCACGCTGGTGGCCGATGCGCCCAGCGTCCTGTTCGTGTCCAACAAGGTGCCGGCCAACACCCTGCCGGAGTTCGTGGCCTACCTGCGCGCCAACCCGGGCAAGGTGGTGTTCGCCTCCTCGGGCAACGGCTCCAGCCCGCATATCGGCGCCGAGCTGCTGGCCTCGATGGTGGGCGTGCCCATCGTCCATGCGGCGTATCGCGGCAATGCGCCGGCCTTGAACGACCTCATGGGCGGCCAGGTCGACGCGATGTTGGATTCGCCAAGCTCCATGAACTTCGTGGAGGCCGGGCGCATGAAGGTAATCGGCGTGGCCAGCGACCAGCCAATCACCCGCAACCCGAAACTCACACCCCTGTCCAAGGCCGGTGTGCCCGAGTTGGCCAGCTACGCCTGCGGCGGCTGGTTCGGCTTCTTCTTGCCGGCCAAAACGCCCGCGACGCTGCAGCAGCGCATCTACGAGGACCTGCGCGCCGTACTCGCCCAGCCCGAGGTGCGCGAGGGCATCCAGAACGTGGGCGGCGAGCCCCGCCAGGCGACCCCTGCCGAGTTCGCCGCCTACCTGGACGCAGAGACGCGCCGCTGGGCGCCGGTCATCCGCGAACGCAACATCCGCCTGGACTGAACAAACGTGTCGCCAGTTACCCCCGCACCTTCCGACCTCGACCTGCGCGCGCCTCGCCTGGCCGGGCGCCGGATCTTCGTGACGGGCGCCGCCTCCGGGATCGGCGCCGCCATCGCCACGCTCTTCGCCGCCGAGGGCGCCCGTGTGGCGCTGGCCGATCGACAGCCGATCGAGCAGCTGCCCAACGCGCAGGCCTGCAGCTTTTCGCTGGACGTGACACATGAGCAAGCCGTGCGTCGGGCCGTGGACGACGCGGCGCAGGCCTTTGACGGCCTGGACGGCGTGGTTAACGCCGCGGGCATCGCCAACACCGATCTGCTGGCCGAGCTGAGCGTGCAGGACTGGCGCCGCGTGATCGAGGTAAACCTCACCGGCACCTTCCTCGTGTGCGCCGCGGCCGAGCGCCACCTGCGAGGCAGCGCGCATCCGACCATCGTCAACTTCTCCTCCGGCCAGGGCCTTCAACCCTTTGCGCGGCGCGGCGCCTACGCGGCGTCCAAGGCCGGCGTGATCTCGCTGACCAAGACGCTGGCGCTGGAATGGGCGCCGATCCGCGCCAACACGATCTGCCCCGGCGCAGTCGATACGCCCATGGTGCGCCAGGGCTACGGCGACGAAGCGCGCGCACAGATCGGTGCGCGCTATGCCCTTGGTCGCATCGGCGAGCCCGTGGAGATGGCCCTCGCGGCCCTCTATCTCAGCTCCCGCGAATCCTCCTTCGTCACCGGCATCGTGCTGGCCGTGGACGGGGGACGCAGCTTTCACTGATCACAGCAGAACTGGCCCCGCATCGATGACTTCCACCCACACTGACGACACACCCGACGCCTACGCAGCCTTCCGCGAGGAACTGCGCCAATTCGCCGAAAACCAATGCCCCGAGGCCCTCAAGACCGTGGTGCGCAGCAACCAGAAGGTCGCGCGGGCCGAATACAGCGCCTGGCAACACAAGCTGCACGAGCGCGGCTGGGGCGCGCCCAACTGGCCCGTCGAATACGGAGGCACCGGCTGGGACCTGCAGCAGCGCTACCTGTTCGAGGAGGTCATGGCCGAGGCCGACTGCCCGCCCCTGTACCACCACGGGTTGGGGCACATCGGTCCGGTGATCATGCATTTCGGCACTGACGCACAGAAGGCGCGCTTCCTGCCGCGCATCGTCAACGGCACCGAATGGTGGTGCCAGGGCTACTCCGAGCCGGGCGCCGGCTCGGACTTGGCGTCGCTGCGCACGTCGGCGGTTCGCGACGGCGACCACTACGTGATCAACGGCCAGAAGATCTGGACCTCCCATGCCCAGGAAGCGGACATGATGTACACGCTGGTACGCACCTCCGCCGAGAGCCGCAAGCAGGCGGGCATCTCGCTGCTGCTGGTGCCTATGAATTCGCCTGGCATCGAGGTGCGTCCCATCCCGACCATCGACCACTGGCACCATGTCAACGAGGTGTTCCTGCGCGATGTGCGCGTGCCGGTCGAGAACCTGCTGGGCGAGGAGGGCGGTGGCTGGAAATGCGCCAAGTTCCTTCTGGACCGCGAGCGCCTGTCTCCCGCCACGGTGCCGCGGCTGGCCCGCCTGGCCGACCAGGTGGCCCAGTTGCTGGCCGAGCGCGGCCGCGCCAGCACCGGCGCCAGCCAGAACGTGCTGCAGGAACACCTGTACCTGGCCCAGGCCGGCGTGATGGGCGCGCGTGAAATGCTGCTTTCGGCCATCCAGGAGGAAATGCACGGCACGCTGGCCGCCTCCAAGTCCTCGGCGCTCAAGCTCTACTGCTCGGAGCTGTCCCAGCAGCTGATCGGCATCGCCCTGGACGTGGCCGGACCAACCTACGCCGCACGCCTGGTGGACACCGTGACCAATGACGACACCGAAGCCGAGCCGCTTCGGGAATTGATCCACACCTACCTGTTCTATCGTTCGCGCAGCATCGCGGGCGGTACGAGCGAGGTCCAGAAAAACGTGATTGCCCGCGACATCTTCGGAGCCTGACGCATGCCCTTCCAAGCCACCCCCATGTTCCCGGGGGACCTGTACGACACCACGGCCCGCGTGGCCTCAGCCGCGCCCGTGACAGAGCAATTCGAACCCCGGCACGCCAGCGCGACCTGGCAGCAGTTCCTGTCCATCGGCTGGCAGGGCGTGCTGGTGGCCGAGCAGCACGGCGGCGCCGGCTCCAGCCTGGCCGACGTTGCCGCCGTGGCCGAGGCAGCGGGCCGCCATGCGCTGGCTGTGCCCCTGGTGGCGCGCTGCGCCGTGCTGCCCACGCTGCTGGGCGAGCTGGCCGCGCAACCGTTGGTAGCCCAACTGCTTCAGGACATCGCAATGGGCGAGGCCTCCGCGTGTCCCGTGCTGGACGCCGAAGCGGGCACCGGCCTGCGCTGCAGCTTCGAGGGGGATGCCCCGGTCCTCACCGGCCACCTGCGCGGCGCCGACCTGACCGAGCCAGCCACGCACTTCGTGTTTCTAGCGCAAACCGACAGCGGCGAAGACGTGCTGCTGCTGGCGGCTCAGGGCGAGTTGAGCGGGCAGGCCCGCACCTGGCTGGGTGTCGATGCCCGTCAGACCGCCGACTTCGCGCTCGATCGCCTGCGCCTGCCGTCCAGCGCCTTGCTGGCCCGCGGCGCCGCCGCGCGCGCGGCAGCTGCGAAGGCGCGCGACGTGGGCGCCCTCATGAGCTGTGCGCAGATCGTGGGTGCCATCGGCGCGATGATCGAGCAGAGCATCGAGTACCTCAGCACCCGCCAGCAGTTCGGCGTGGCCCTGGCCACATTCCAGGCCCTGCGCCATCGCACGGTGGAGATGTACGTAGCCTACGAGAACGTGCGCGGCATGGTGCGCCAGCGCGTGTTGGCCCACGACGGCGCCGCCGCGGGCGCGGCACGCGAGACCGCTCTGGTCAAGCTGTACCTGTCAGTCACCGCCCGCCGCGCCGCCGAGGACTGCATCCAGCTGCACGGAGGCATCGGCATGTCGCGCGAACTGCCCGCCGCGCGGCTGGCGATGCATGCCCTGGCCTGCAGCCTGCAGTGGGGCGACCGCTACGCCCAACTGGACCGGCTGGTGGCCGGCACCATGCACTGACAAACAAGGCCGCCGCCATGCATTCACTGCACCCACTTTTCCATCCTTCTTCCGTGGCCCTGATCGGCGCATCCTCCGATCCCGAGCGCATCGGCGGCAGGCCCCTGCGCTTCATGATCGAAGGCGGCTTCGAGGCGCCGATCTATCCGGTCAACAAGAGCGGCGACACCATTCAGGGCCTGCGCTCCTATCGCAGCGTCAGCGAGATCGATCACCCGGTGGACCAGGCCGTCATCTGCGTGCCGGTGCCCGGGGTCGAAGCTGCCGTGCGCGACAGCATTGCCAAGGGCGTGCGTGCCATCCAGATCATGACGGCGGGCTTCGCCGAGATCGACGCCGATGGCCGTGCGCTGCAGGCGCACATCGCTCAGCTGTGCCACCAGGCCGGCGTGCGGCTGCTCGGGCCCAACTCGCTGGGCCTGCTGAACGTGCACACGCGCTTTTTCTCCACCTTCTCGACGGCCCTGAACGGCCTGAAGCCCCAGCCCGGCGTGATTGCGCTGGCCACGCAAAGCGGCGCGTTCGGCTCAGCCACCTACGGCATGGCGTCGCTGCGCGGGTTGGGCTTCAGCAAGATCGTCGCCACCGGCAACGAGGCGGACGTGGACGTGGCCGAGTGCATCGACTACCTGGCCGAGGACCCGCAGACGAAGATCATCTGCGCGGCGCTCGAATCGTGCCGCGACGGCGAGCGCCTGCGCCAGGCGCTGCGCAAGGCGGCCCGCGCCGGCAAGCCTGTGCTGATCATGAAGGTCGGCCGCACCGAGGCTGGCGCAGCGGCGGCCTCCACGCACACCGGCTCGCTCGCCGGCAACGATGTGGTCTACGACACCATCTTTGCCGAGTGCGGCGCCTGGCGGCCCCAGTCGATCGAAGAGATGCTGGACATCGCCTACGCCTTTTGCGTGCAGCCGGCACTTCCTGTGAACGCCGACATCGGCGTCGTCACCGGCTCCGGCGGCATCGGCGTGCTGATGGCGGACGAGGCGGGCGAGCGCGGACTGACGCTGCCCGCGCTGCCGCCGGCAGGCCGCGAAGCGGCGCTGGCGCTGCTCCCCTTCGCGGTGGCCAGCAACCCGCTGGACATGACGGCGCAGGTCACCTCAGTGCCGCAAGGCGTGTCGCGGTCGGTCGCGACCATGCTGGAGCACACCGCCTGGGGAACCGTCTTCGCCTACCTGGCACACGTGGGCCTGTCGCCGGCGCGCTTCGCCACCACCCAGGCCGAGCTGATCGCGGTGGCACGTGCCCATCCGCAGCGGCGCCTGGTCCTGGTCATGCTGTCCACGCCCGAGGTCAACCGTGCGCTACAGGCCGAAGGCGTCGCCGTGTTCGAAGACCCGAGCCGGGCCGTGCGGGCCATGGCCGCGCTGGCCACACTCACGCGGCGGCGCGAGTCGCTGGACCCGCCGCAGAGCGCGCGCGACGCGCAAGGCGGAGGCAACGCCAGGCTGGACCTGGCCGGGGTCGAGACCGAAGACGGCGCCAAGCGCGTGCTGGCCGCCGCTGGGCTGCCGGTGCCGCCCGAGCACCTGTGCACCAGCGCCGATGCCTGTGCCGAGGCCGCGACCGCCATTGGATTCCCGGTGGTCGCCAAGATCGTCTCGCCCGACATTACACACAAGACAGAGGTCGGTGGCGTGCTGCTGGACCTGCAAGACGCGCAGGCCGTGCGCGCCGCGTACGATGAGTTGATGCAGCGCGCGCGCCAGTTGCGCCCGCAGGCGCGCCTGGAGGGCGTGCTCATCGCCCCCATGCTGCGCGGCGGCGTCGAAGTGATCCTGGGCGTTCACCGCGACCCGACCTTCGGCCCGATGGTGATGTATGGCAGCGGCGGCACGGCCGTCGAGTTGTTCCAAGACGTGGCCTTTGCATCGGCACCGCTGTCATCCGAGCGCGCCCGTGAATTGCTGGAGCGCGTACGCTCCACGCGGCTGCTGCGCGGCTGGCGCGGTGCGCCGGCGTGCGACGAGGCGGCGCTGGTGTCGGCCCTGTGCCGCCTGTCGGAGTTCGCCGCCGCGCATGCGGACCGGATCGAGAGCGTGGATATCAACCCGCTGGTGGTGCGCGCGCAGGGCGCCGCCTGCCTGGATGCGGTGATCACATTGCAAGGCGGCGCCTCCCATGCCCACTGAAACCGAGCGCGCAGCGCAGCTGCAGCGCCAAGTCGCGCAGCTGGAGCACCAACTCGCCCAACTCGCCCAGTTGGCCGACCGCGAAGCCATCCGCGATTGCATCCTGCGCTACTGCCGCGGCATCGACCGCTGCGACGAGGCGGCTCTGCGCTCGGCCTACTGGCCCGACGCGACGGACCGCCACGGCCCCTATCAGGGCAGCGCAAGCGGCTTCATCGACTGGGCCATGGACAAGCTGTCGCAAGGCGGTCGGAACGTGCACATGGTGGGCAACATCGCCATCGAACTGCGCGGCGATGTGGCGGCCTGCGAGACCTACTTCCACGCGCTGCAGGCTGAGCGCACGCCGGGTGCGCCGGCGCGCGATCTGCTCCTGTGTGGCCGCTACATCGATCGCTTCGAACGCCGGGGCGGCGAGTGGCGCGTCGCGGCGCGCGTGGTGGCCTACGACTGGATGCAGTCACTGCCCGTCGAGCCGGGCACCCAGGCCGAACGCTTCGGTGTGCGCCAACCCATTGGCGCGCCCAAGCCGGCCGATCCCTGGTACGCATTGCTGGCCAGCCTGCCCGCGGCCTGAAGCCCGCCCCCGCGCGGGGCCGCGCGCACTGCATCAGGCCGCTTGGCCTGCGCACCGATCTATGCCCCGGTCTGCGCGTCCATCTAAGCCTTCGTCTGCGCCTTCATCTGAGCCTGCCATCCGCTCATGGGCAGCGAGCTCATCAGCGTCTGCGCCAGTCCGCCGTCAGCCAGCAGTTCGGTGCCAGTGATGTAGGCCGCGTCGGGCCCGAGCAGAAAGACGGCCGCAGCGGCCATGTCCTCGGGCTGGCCCAGGCGGCGCAGCGGCACGCGCTGCTCGCGCTGCGCCCGCGCCTCAGGGTCGGCATAGGCCGCGGCAGTGCCCGGCGTGACGATCAGCCCGGGCGACAGCGCATTGACGCGGATACCGTCCACGCCCCATTCGCCCGCCATCTGGCGCACCAGCATCAACGTGGCCGCCTTGCTGGCGCTGTAGGCGCCCAGGGGCGAGGTGGCATGGGTGCCCGAGATCGAGGTCACCACCACCATGGCGCCGCGCGATTCGCGCAGGGCCGCGTGCGCGGCCTGTCCGAGCAGGAAGGGCGCGCGCGTGTTGACCGCAAACACCCGGTCCCAGTCCTGCAGCGCACAGTCGACCAGGGGTGAGGGCTTGGCCATGCCGGCGTTGCTCACCACCGCGTCAAGGCCCCCGAAAGCGTCCACCGAGCGGGCCACCAGGCAGGCGGGGAAATCGGTCTCGGCCAGGTCGCCCGCCAGCACGCAGGTGCGCGCGTCCATGCGCTGCAGTTCCTCGGCCAGCGCCTGCAGCTCATCCGCATGGACGTCCGCCAACGTGAGCCGGGCGCCGCCCGCGGCGCGCAGGTCGTGCGCCAGGCGAAGCGCGATGGCGCGGCCGATGCCGCGCGCGGCGCCGGTGACCAGGACGCGGCTCGGCCGCACAGGGTGCGGGAAAGGAGAGTGTTGTTGTCGCATCTGGAAGCAAGCCTGTGTTCAGACCGCCAGCGTGCCGCCGTCCACGGGCAGGGTGACGCCAGTGACGAAGGAGGCCAAGCCCGAGACCAGGAACACCGCCGGCCCGGCCAGCTCGTGCGGCTGGCCCAGCCGGCCCGCGGGAATTCGCTGCATGAAACGCTCCAGGCGTTGCGGATCGCTGCGCGTGGCCTGAGTCATCGGCGTGTGGATCACACCGGGGGCCAGGGCATTGACGCGGATGCCGTCGGGCGCCAGATCCAACGCCAGCGTCTGCGTGGCCATCTTCACTGCGCCCTTGGAGGCCGAATAGCCGTGGCAGCCGCCCTGTGCGATGAAGGCTGCGCCCGATGCGATATTCAGGATGCAGCCGTGCGTGGTGCGCAGGGCCGGCAGCCAGGCCTGCACGGTGTTGAACAGGCCGAACACGTTCACATCGACCGTGCGCCGCAGGTTGGCCGCCGCGCGCGGGCTATCGATGCCTTCGCGGATGAGCACGCCGGCGTTGTTCACCAGCGTGTCGACCGCACCCGCTTCGCGCGCCACCTGCTCGGCCAGCGCCTGGCAGGCTGGCAGGTCGGTCACGTCCAGCGCATGAGCCCAGCCGGTGGCGCCGGCGGCGCGCACCGCCTCCAAGGTGCCCGCACATTGAGCCGCATCCAAGTCGGTCACGACCACCCGGGCGCCAGCGCGGGCGAACGCAATGGCAATGGCGCGGCCGATGCCGCTGGCCGCGCCGGTGACCAGCGCGAGGCGCCCGGCCAGCAGGGCCGGGGTGTCGGGCAAGGACGGGGGCAGGTGGAACGGGGTCGATGTGCTCATGGCGTCGGATGGGCCGGCTTGAGTGCGGACTCAGCCTGGGCGCGGCGCTCGCGTCGGCTGTCCATCCAGGCGTAGAACTGGCCCACGATGCCCTTGCGGAACAGCATCACCACCACCACGAACACGAAGCCCTGGATGATCAGCACCCATTCGGCCACCGAGGCCAGGTAGTTCTCCATCGTCACGATCACCATCGCACCGACCACCGGGCCCAGCAGGGTCTGGATGCCGCCGACAATGCAGATGAGCAGCGCCTCGCCCGAGGTGGCCCAGTGCACGTCGGTGAGCGTGGCGATCTGGAATACCAGCACCTTGAGCGAGCCGGCCAGGCCCGCCAGCGCGGCCGAGAGCACGAAGGCCACGAGCTTGTAGCGCAGCACGCGGTAGCCCAGGGACTGCGCCCGCGGCTCACTGTCGCGGATGGCGCGCAGCACCTGGCCGAAAGGTGAATGCACCGTGCGGTAGATCAGCCAGAAACCCAGGCCGACCATGACCGCGACAAAGACGTAAAGCACGCGCGTGTCGGCCAGCGAGAACAGGCCCAGCACCATGGGCCGGGGGACCTCCTGGATGCCGTCCTCGCCGCCGGTGAAGGGCATGCGCAGCGCGACGAAGTACACCAGCTGCGCAAAGGCCAGCGTGATCATCGAGAAGTAGATGCCCTGACGCCGGATCGCCAGCAGGCCCGTGAGCAGGCCCAGCACCGCCGCCGTGCTCACGCCCGCCAGAATGCCCGCCGCCCCGTCCCAGCCCCACATCTTGATGGTGTGGGCGGCGACGTAGCCGGCGGCGCCATAGAACATGGCGTGCCCGAAGGACAGCAGGCCGGCGTAGCCCACCAGCAGGTTGACTGAGGCGGCCAGCAGCGCGAAGCACATCAGCTTCATGAGGAACATCGGGTAGACGGCCAGCGGCGCCAGGGCGACGCACACGATGGCCGCCACCAGCAGGGCCAGGTTGGCGCGAGGGGAGAGGAAGCTCATGATTGGGAGTTGCTGTGGGGTTTCAGTGCGCCCGCCCGAACAGGCCGTTGGGCCGAACGGCCAGCACCAGGATCATCACGACGAAGATCACCACGCCGGCCCCGTCGGGGTAGAGCAGCTTGGTCAGTCCCTCGATGGCGCCTAGCGCGAAGCCCGTGATGATCGAACCCATGATCGAGCCCATGCCCCCGATCACCACCACCGCGAACACCACGATGATCAGGTTGGAGCCCATCGTCGGGCTGACCTGGTAGATGGGCGCGGCCATGGCACCGCTCAGGCCCGCCAGCCCCACGCCCAGCCCGTAGGTGAGCATCAGCATGCGCGGCACGTTGATGCCGAAGGTGCGCACCAGCTGCGCGTTTTCGTTGGCCGCGCGCAGGTAGGCGCCCAGCTTGGTCTTCTCGATGAAGAACCACGTGCCCAGGCACGCGGCCAGCGCGGCCAGGATGACCCACACCCGGTACATCGGCAGGAAGGTCACGCCCACGTCCA
>JAFECZ010000609.1 GCA_018241905.1 Pseudomonadota bacterium | reverse complement strand
CCGCTGGAGCGAAAAAGGCACCCGCCAAAGCGCCACCAGCCAAAGCACCGGCACCACCATCAGCGCCAAGGGCGGCGACGTCAGCCTCGACGCGGGGCGCGACATCACGGGCGAAGCGGCGCAACTGAACGCCCGCGACACCCTGAGCCTGGCGGCCAAGGGCAAGGTCGACCTGGGCGCGGCCATCGACTCCGAAGGCGCGCAGACCTACAACAAGAGCGGCGGCGGCATGACCTACCACAGCCTGCAGGCCAGCAGCCAGGACCAGACGCTCAACCGCAGCACGCTCAACGCGCAGGACGTGAAGATCAAGAGCGGCGGCGACACCAGGCTCAGCGCCGTGACCGTCAACGCCGACACGCTGGACATCGACGCCAAGGGCAAGCTCATCTTGCCCGCCGTGACCACCCAAGACAGCGAAGGCTGGAACGCAACCGACGGCAACAGCGCCTCGGTCAGCGCCAACGGCAAGGGCCGCAGCGACGAAACGCTGAACTACACCCAGTTCAACATCAAGGGCACCAGCAGCATCAAGGCCCAGGGCATCCAGGCCCAGGTGGGCGAGAACGTGAACCTGCAGGACCTGGCCCAGCAGCCGGGCATGGGCTGGGTGAGCCAGATCACCAGCGATCCGAACCTGGCGGGCAGCGTCGAATGGCAGCGCGTGAAAGAAGCGCACGAGCAGTGGGCGTACCACCAGAACAGCATGGGCCCGGTGAGTGCGGCCTTGGTGGCGGTGATGGTGGCGGCGGCCGCGGCGCCTGCGGCCGGCGCGGCCGGCACAGCCGCGGGCAACACGGCGGCGGTGGCCGCTGGAGAAGGCGTATCGCTGGGCAGCAGCGGAGTGTTCCTGTCCGCCACCGGCACCACCATCTCGACGGCAGTTGGTGGCGCGGTGCAGGCGGGGGTGTTGGCGCTGTCCAGCCAGGTGGGCACATCGTTCTTCAACAACGATGGCGACCTGGGCAAGGTGTTCAAGGAACTGGGGCAGAGCGACAGCGTCAAGAACCTGGCGGCGGCCATCGTCACGGGCGGGGTGCTGGCGGGCATGGGGTTCAACGCCCTGGGTGAACCCAACGTCGGCGCAGGCCAGGCGGGCATGGGCGATCAGTTGATCAGCAACTTGAAGATTCAGGGCACCAGCACCTTGATCAACACCACGATCAAGGGTGGGAGCTTCGAGGATGGGTTGAAGAGTGCGCTGATCAATGCGCTGGTCAACACCGTGGCGGCGAGCACGGCCAACACGATCGGGGATCTGAGCAACGGCCCCAATGCTGTGTTCAATGACGTGGGCAACAAGCTGGCGCACTTCATGGCGGGGTGTGCGGGCGGGGCGCTCAATGCCGGCAATTCGGGCGGATGCGCGGCGGGTGCCATCGGGGCGACGTTGGGCGAGCTGATGGCCGAAGGGATGAAGGGCAGTCCCGCGATGGATGCCTTCTACAGCGATCAAGACAAGGTGTACCTGTCAGGATTGGTGGGAGGCTTGGGCGCAGCATTGGCTGGAGGCGATGCGCAGCAGATCGCTACGGCCAACTGGGCGGCCAGCAATGCAGCGGCGAACAATCGACTGGCGCACTATGACGAGCGCGAGCAGATGCGCTTGGCGGCGGAAGGCGACAAGGCGCTAGAAGCGCGGCTAAATCGCGCAGCATGCCTTGAAATCAAGTGCTGGGCGCAGTATCCAGAAGGAAGTGAGTTGTACAAGGAGAACTACGTGAGTGCGGTTGAGGCAAGCACCTTAGTCAGCGAATTGGCCTGGGTGCAGCAGCAAAAGCAGTTTGGCTATTTCAAATACTCAGTTGTTGACAAAGTTTCGGACGAAATTGCTGCGGCAACTGGGTTGGCGAGCGGAACATTCAATGGACGAGCAGTCGGGGGCGCAGGATCCTTAGATGGTTGTCGCGTCGGCGTGTGTGCAGATCAAGTTGCAGGAATTCCGCATGGAGCGAATGGAATTCCGGACGGAACATACACCTTCGGTTTATCGGGGGCGGCCCCTCTATTAGGCACTGTGCGGTGGGCCGTGGGTGTATCGAATGAGCGTGGAATTTTGGATTTCGGAACAATGATCAGCACTCCTATTTTGGGAGTTGGGGTGAGTAACCTATATTTGAACAAATGGGGTGTCGATATGAGTTATCAGTCGGGCACCTTTGCATCCAATAATGGATCTATTAGTGAATCTTTTCGTGGAGGATGGGGCATTCTTGGCGCCGGACTGGATCGGGATGAAACTGGACTGAGTGGTTTTTCAATTAACTTTGGCCCTCAATACGGTTTTGAAATTGGACCACAAGAAACTCGAACTTGGTCAATCAACCGTGGAAAAAAGTGATGCGTGAAGCTTTTCGAATTTTGATATTTTTGCCACTTCCTTTAATAATGATTGGGGCGGTGTGGAATTTAATTAAATATGAGAATTGTAGAAAAAATATATCAAAGCCACGTCGTATTTTGAGTGATTTGGCTGGACCTTTTTCCTTGCTATTGAAGGGGGTTGAGCCGTGTGAGTGTAAAAAAATTCTCATCAAGAGCTATATTTTTGCGGGCGGAGGTTTTTTGTATTCGGCAATTCTGATGTTTGTTGCTTGATTTTTATGGCTCCGGCGCACTGTTGGTGGGCTTGGCGTGTACGTTGGTTGGCGGTGGCAGCCAGGTATTCGTTCCGAAAGTCGATCGCATCGCCAGGGCTTTATGTCAGCGAGCCCGGTGGCGAGCTGAACATCAAGGCCGGCCGGGACGTGGTGCTGCAAGGCGCGCAAGTCCAGAGCGAAGGCAGCGTGCACATCGAA
>JAFECZ010000608.1 GCA_018241905.1 Pseudomonadota bacterium | reverse complement strand
CTGCTGCCCGCTTCAATGGTGCGAAATGCGCGGTCGGCGAATTCGGACGGCTGCAGGAGAAAGGGCATGCCATAGCGGTTGCCCCGGGTGAGCGGCGTGTCCACATAGCCGGGGCAGATGGTGACGACCTTCACGCCGCTGCCATGCAGTTCGCCGCGAAGGCTTTCGCAATAGCTCACGACGCCTGCCTTGCTGGCACAGTACGCACCGTGCCCGGGCAGGCCACGGATGGCGGCGACGCTCCCGATGCCCACCAGCCGGCCGCTGCCGCGAGCGCGCATCGGTCCGACAAAGGGATGGAAGGTTGCTGCCAAGCCCAGGTTGTTGATGGCAAAGGTCTGTGCCATCACCTCGAGGTCCTCGAACTGCTCGGTGTCCATGCCGATGCTGACGCCGGCACAGGCGATCACCACGTCGGGCACGCCCTGCCGGCCGATGCAGGCATGGCCCGCCGAGACGATGCTTCCAACCTGCGCAACATCGGCGCCATAGACCTGCACGCGATCCCGATCGAGCGATTGCGCCGACATCCAAGCCTCGATCTCGGCGGTGCGGCGCGCGCTCAGCGCAAGACGATATCCGGCGGCGTAGTAGCGGGCCGCCAGGGCCTGGCCGATGCCGCTCGACGCGCCAGTGATGAAGACCAGCGGCGCCTTGGCGTCGCTCATTGCTTCTTCCCGGCAGGCTGCGCCGGCTGGATCACGCCGCGCACGCGGCCGTTCAGGTTGGCCACGCCGGAGATCTTGTCGTAGTCCATGGAATCGGCGGTGAAGCGGTCGTCGCCGCGCGTCAATATGACGGGCTTGTTGGAGGTCACGCGTTCCGTGTCGGTATAGGCGTGCAGGAAATCACCCCGAAACTCCAGGCGCGGAATCTCCTCGCCATTGGGGCCGCGGGCGGGGTCGCGCACCACGATGGCATTGCCGAACAACTGCACTTCGCTGGCATCGCCGTTGGACAGCCCGCGGTTGGCCGTGGCGTGCGTCACCAGCCCCTCGGGCGAGATGGTGCGCATGCGTACCTCGTCGACTTCCATGGTGTCGTTGTCGGGGAAATGCCGGCCTTCCTTGCCGCGCAGTTCGCTGCGCAATTCACCGTTGGGAAAGAAGCGCTTGACGACGAAGCCGCGCATGAAATAGTCGGGGTCGTGGGTGACCGGCGCAGGCGGCTTCGGCTCCATCAGCCGCGGCGCGTTGCGCACCAGCCAGTAGGTGCCCAGTGCCAACGCGGCGGCCAGGATGATCGGCAGGTAGATCGTGGCGCGATCGAAGCCGACGCGAAGCCATTGCAGCAGCCGGCTCAAGTCGGCGTCCCTCGCGCGGCATCCAGCATGCGGCGGTAATGCCCACCGGCGGCAAGCAGCAGATCGCAGAACTCGCGCGCCGCGCCTTCGCCGCCGCGCGCAAGCGTCACATGATGCGCAATGGCGCGCACTTCGACATGCGCGTTCGGCGGCGCCACCGCCAGGGCGGCTCGGGTGAGCACCGGCAGGTCGGGCCAGTCGTCACCGATGGCCGCGGCCTGGCTCCAGTCGAGCCCCAGTTGCGCGAGCACAGCCTGGGCGGCGGGCAGCTTGTCTTCGGTGCCGTAGCGTACGTGCTCGAGGCCCAGCGCCTCCAGCCGCACGCGCAGCGGCTTGGAGTCGCGGCCGGTAATTACCACCGGCGTGATGCCGGCGCGCCGCAGGAGCTTGAGGCCATAGCCGTCCAGGATGGCAAAACGCTTGAGCGTCTCGCCATGCTCGCTGAAGTACACGCCACCGTCGGTCAGCACGCCGTCGACGTCGAAGAACGCCACGCGCAGGTCTTGCGCGCGCAGCAGGGTTTCGGTCGGAAAAGCCTGCGCCGCCATCTCAGATGACCTTGGCGCGCATCAGGTCGTTGGTGTTGAGCGCACCGACGATCTTGTTTTGCGCATCCACCACGAACAGGCGGGTGATGCCGTGCTGCTCCATCAGCTCGGCGGCCTCCACTGCCAGGGCATCGACGCGGATGGTGCGCGGGCCGCGATGCATCACGTCCTGGGCGCAGGCCGTGCGCAGGTCCACGCCCGCTTCGATGAGCCGTCGCAGGTCGCCGTCGGTGAAGATGCCGGTGGCATGGCCGCCGGGCTCGATGATCGCGGCGGCGCCGAAGCCGCCGGTGCTCATGGCGCGCATGAGCTCGCTCACATTGGCTTGCGGGGTGGCCGTGGGCACCTGGTCGCCCGAACGCATGACATCGCTGACGTGGGTGAGCAACTTGCGGCCCAGCGCGCCACCGGGGTGCGAGCGTGCGAAGTCCTCGGTGCCGAAGCCGCGCGCATCGAGCAGCGCGACGGCCAGCGCGTCTCCCAGCGCCATTTGCGCCGTGGTGCTGGCCGTGGGCGCGAGATTGAGCGGGCAGGCTTCCTTCTCGACGCTGCTGTCCAGCACGATGTCGGCGTGCCGGGCCAGGGTGGAGTCGGCACGTCCCGTCATGGCGATCAGGGGCACGCCCTGGCGCTTGACCACCGGCAGGATGGTGGTCAGCTCTTCGACCTCTCCGCTGTTGGAGATCCCGAGCACCAGGTCGACCGCCTTGATCATGCCCAGGTCGCCGTGGCTGGCCTCGGCCGGATGCACGAACATGGCCGGCGTACCGGTCGACGCCAAGGTGGCCGCGATCTTGCGGCCCACGTGGCCGCTCTTGCCCATGCCCATGACCACCACGCGGCCACGCACGGCAAGGATTCTTCGCACCGCCTCGACGAAGCTGGCCTTCATCTTGGTGGGCGTTTCGCTCTGGTCGGGGCTGTGCTGGGTGGAGAGCACCACGGTGTCGATGCTGTGCG
>JAFECZ010000607.1 GCA_018241905.1 Pseudomonadota bacterium | reverse complement strand
CACCACGGCCAGGTCGGGCTCGCTGTCGCCACGCGCCAGCGACGTGAGGCGCAGCACGTCGTCGTTCAGGTGGCCGATGCGGTTGGCCATGCCGCGCGCCAGGAGTGCGGGCGTGGGGCCCATGCGGCCGTCGGAACCCGGGCCCTCGTCCTGCGGGAGGCGGATGTCGGCCAGCAGCGGGCGGCGGTCCAGCGGAGGCTCGGGCTGGCGCATGAGCAGCAGCGCGTCGGCCAGCGCGGCGGTTTCGCCGGCCAGCTCTTCCATGATCAGGCGCATCTCGCGCAGCACCTGTTCGCCGCCCGGGTGGACGATGAGCGCTTCCAGGTCGAGCTCGGTGGCCACGAGGTGGTCGCGCATTTCCAGCGCGATCATCAGCATGCCCGCCAGTTGCTGGCGGCGCGGCGTGCGCGGCGATTCGAGCACGATGTCGCGCGCGGCCTGCAATTGGTCGGCCAGCGCGGCCTGGTCGCGCAGCAGTTGGCCCAGCAGGGGCGCACCCACCTTGCGCACGTCGTCGGTCTCGCCCGGCGCGCTGAACTGCTTGGCCTGCGTGCGCATCAGCGCTGCCAGCGCGAACAGCACGTCGGCCGTGAACTGCACGCGGTAGCGCGCGTTGAGCGCCGAGTTGGCCAGCACGGCCCACACGATGTAGAGCGCGGCGCCGAGGCCGAAGTGCCAGGTGTTGACCCAGGCCAGGCGCCAGTCGGGCTGCGGCGGCGTGGCCATGGAGAAGATCATGGAGAACATCACCGCGATGGCGATCGGGATGCCTCGCTTGCCCCAGGCCATGGCCAGGAAGGCCAGGAAGGTGGCCGGTACCAGCAGCAGGCCCAGCTCCAGCGGCCTGGAGTGCAGCACCTGCACCGCGAAGAACAGCGGCAGGCTCAGGATGGGCGCCGGCAGCATCTGGTAGAACTTGCCGCGGCGCGGCGCTGCCAGGTCGGGCGGCGCGGCGACCAGCACGCCCACCGACGCGGTGGCGCCTGCCACCGGGCCCAGGAAGTAGTGCACCGCGGCCGAGATCAGCGCCAGGCCCAGCGCGACGGAAATGCCGTTGGTGACGTAGTAGCTGAGGGCAACGCGCATCGCCGCGCGGGCCCGCCTGGCCGCGGCGCGCTGCGCCTGCATCACTTGGCGGAGTTCGGGTCCGACGGGGCCGCACCGGCGGTGCGGGCGCGCGTGAGTTTGCGCGCGGCGGGCTTGGCGGCCGCAGGCGCCTCGCCTTCGGCGGCCGCGGCATCTTCCGCTTCGCCCTGCTGCATCGAGACGGTGCTGCGGGCGTAGATGTCGGCGTCGGCATCGTGCGTGTGGCCACCCTGGCGGGCAGCGCTGGCGCTCACGTCGCGCATGCGGTCGGAGGCGCGCAGCTTGTCGTCCACGCCGGCGAACTTGGAGTACTTGGCCAGCAGCGGCACCAGTTGGCCGTACACGCGCGGGGCGCCGGCCAGGCATTCGCGCTGCTCGAGGAAGTCGGGTTCGCCGGTGAAGTTGCCGATCAGGCCGCCGGCCTCGGTCACCAGCAGCGAGCCGGCCGCCACGTCCCAGATGTTCAGGCCCGTTTCGAAGAAGGCATCGGAGAAGCCGGCTGCCACGTAGGCCAGGTCGAGCGCGGCGGCGCCGGGGCGGCGCAGGCCGGCGGCGCGCGGCATCAGGTCGGCCATGATGGCCAGGTACTGCTTGAAGTTGTCGCCGGTGCGGAACGGGAAGCCGGTGGAAATGAGGCACTCGTTCAGGCGGGTGCGCTTGCTCACGCGGATGCGCCGCTCGTTCATGTAGGCGCCGCGGCCCTTGGTGGCGGTGAACAGGTCGTTGCGGGTGGGGTCGTAGATGACGGCCTGCTCGATCTTGCCCTTGACCGACAGCGCGATGGACACGCAGTACACCGGAAAGCCGTGGATGAAGTTGGTCGTGCCGTCCAGCGGATCGATGATCCACACGTAGTCGGAATCCTGCGCGCCGTGCTGGCGGCCCGACTCCTCGGCCAGGATGCCGTGGCCGGGGTAGGCCGTGAGCAGCGTCTCGATGATGGCGGCTTCGCTGGCGTGGTCGACTTCGGTGACGAAGTCATTGACCTGCTTTTGCGAGATGCGCACGGCTTCGACGTCGAGCGCAGCGCGATTGATGATGGCGCCAGCGGCGCGGGCGGCCTTGATGGCCACGTTGAGCATGGGGTGCAGGTTGGACGACATGAATTTTGTGAAGAGCGTTTCGAGGCAGGAGGCCGAAAGCGGCCCGGCGATGCGGGCGGCGACAATTGGGATGATTTTACCCGGCCACCCTCTTTCGGGTGCCTTCCAGTTCTTTTGCCCCCCGATGCGAACCCGTTTCATCCTGATCCAGACCAGCCATGCCGGCAATGTCGGCGCCGCAGCCCGCGCCATGCGCACCATGGGCTTCGACGACCTGGTGCTGGTGGCGCCGCGCTGGGCCAACGTGCTGCGCCGGGAAGAAACCATCCAGCGCGCCAGCGGCGCCCTGGACGTGTTGAACAAGGCGCGCATCGTCCAGACGCTGGACGAGGCGCTGGACGGCGTCACGCACCTGTGCGCCACCGCCATGATCGCCCGCGACTTCGGCCCGCCGACTCGCAGCCCGCGCGAGCACCTCATGCCGCTGGCCGCGCAGAAGGACCAGCACGTGGCCTTTCTGTTCGGCTCCGAGCGTTTCGGCATGCGCAATGAAGACGTCTATCGCTGCAACGTGGCGCTGCGCATTCCCACCGACCCCAGCTTCGGCTCGCTCAACCTGGGTGCGGCCATCCAGGTGGTCGCCTACGAATGGCGCCAGGCCCTGGGCTGCTTCGACGAAGCCGAC
>JAFECZ010000606.1 GCA_018241905.1 Pseudomonadota bacterium | reverse complement strand
CGGTGCCTGCGCCGCCTGCCACCACGATGGCAACGGCCCGAAGCTGCTGGGTGTGAACACGCCGCTTGCACTCAACAGCCAGCTCACCAGCGCCCAGCCCGACAACCTGCTGCGCACCATCCTCGAGGGGGTGCGCGAGCCGGCGTCGAAGGACATCGGCTTCATGCCTTCCTTCGCGGATGCGCTGGACGACCGGCAGATCGCCGAGCTGGCGCAGTACATGCGCGCACGGTTTGCGCCGCAGGAGCCGGCATGGAGCGGGTTGCCGCAGAAGGTGCGCGACGCCCGCTCGCATGCCACGGCGCCATCCGTGCGCTAGCCGCCGCAGCGGCCGATCAACCCTGCGGCGGAAACCCCGGGTGGCGCGGCAGGCCGTCGGCAAACTCTGCCCACGCCAGGTGCCTGGAATGCCAGTAGTGGAACTGCGGCGGCAACAGCTCGGGACGATCCATGCTGCCAATCGCCAGGTCGATCAGTCCCGGGATGTAGTCGGCGGTGAAGAAGATCTGCGTGCCGCAGTGCGGGCAGAAACCGCGTCGAGCCTCGCTGGATGACGCATAGGTGTTGGCCGGTCCGCCCACGCGTACCTGCTCCTGGCTGAACATGGCCCATGCCACCGCGGGCGCGGCATGGGCGCGCCGGCACATGCCGCCGTGCCAGCAACTGACAGCGTGGTGTCAGCAGCGCGCCACAGCGCGGCGGTCATCCCGTACGATGGCGCCTCGCTTGTTGTCGTGCGCCGGCCATGCGGCGTGCACTGTCTATCGATTGGAGATTCAATGGATGCAACCCTGCTGACGCCCGCCAAGTCCCTTCCGCGCGATGCGCAGCGCGCCACGCTCGTCGGCCGCCTGTGGCAGCCCGGGCTGGGCCCCACGCTGGTGGCAGTGCGCGAAGGCGGCCTGCACGACTTGTCCCGGCTGGCGCCCACGTGCAGCGAGTTGCTCGAACGCTCCGATGCTGCCGCGCGCGTGCATGCTGCGCTGGCCGACGGCTCGGCCCCGCGCATTGCCGACCTGGGCGCTGCCCTGGCCAACAGCCAGCAGGACGCGCGCGACGAAAGCAGGCCCTGGCTGCTCGCGCCATGCGACCTGCAGGTGATCAAGGCCAGCGGCGTGACTTTTGTCGAGAGCCTGCTCGAGCGCGTGATCGAGGAGCAGGCGCGCGGCGATGCCTCCAAGGCCGAGGCGATTCGCACGGCCTTGTCCGGCGTGCTGGGCGACAACCTCGCCGGCATCGTGCCCGGCTCGCCGCAGGCCGCGAAGGTGAAGGAAGTGCTCATCGCCCAGGGCGCGTGGTCGCAGTACCTCGAAGTGGGCATCGGGCCCGATGCCGAGATCTTCACCAAGGCGCCCGTGCTCTCGGCCGTGGGCACCGGCGCGGACATCGGCATCCATGCCAAGTCGGTCTGGAACAACCCCGAGCCCGAGGTGGTGCTGGCCGTGAACAGCCGCGGCCAGACCATGGGCGCGGCCCTGGGCAACGACGTCAACCTTCGCGACTTCGAGGGCCGCAGCGCGCTGCTGCTGGGCAAGGCCAAGGACAACAACGCCTCGTGCTCCATCGGCCCTTTCATCCGGCTGTTCGACGAGCACTTCGGCATCGAGCAGGTGCGCGGCATCACGGTGGGGCTGACGGTGCGCGGGCAGGATGGCTTCACGCTGCAGGGCGCCAGCTCGCTGACAAAGATCAGCCGGGATCCGCTGGACATCGTCTCGCATGCCATCGGCCCGCACCACGACTACCCGGACGGGCTGGTGCTCTTCCTGGGCACGATGTTCGCGCCCACGCAAGACCGGCACGGCCCGGGCCAGGGCTTCACGCACGAAGTGGGCGACGAGGTGCTGATCGCCGCGCCGGAGCTGGGTTCGCTGGTCAATCGCGTGCTGCATTCGGACCAGGCGGCACGCTGGAACTTCGGCATCGGCGCGCTCATGCGCAGCCTGGCCGGACGCGGATTACTGAGCTGACAACAACCAAAGGAGAGGAACATGAGAACGATCTGGAAATTCATCACAAGCACACTCGTCGGCGGCCTGCTGGTGCTGCTGCCGGCCTACCTGGCCATCCTGTTGATCGCCAAGGGCGTCAAGGGCCTGGTGGGCATCGCCAAGCCGCTGGTCAGCCATCTGCCCATCGAGGCCGACCACCACGCCATGGCGGCGCTGGTCATCGTGCTGGCAGCCAGCTTCATCGTGGGCCTGGCGGTCACGACCTGGCCGGGCCGCCCGCTGGGCCGATGGCTGGACAAGGGCCTGCTCGACCGGATTCCGGGCTACACCTTCCTGCGCAGCCTGCTCAGCCGCACCTTCGGCGACGAATCGGCCGAGTTTCGCGTGGCCTTTGTCGAGTTCGACGACAACACGGCGCTGTGCTACGTGGTGGAGGAGCATGCCAACGGCTACTTCACCGTCTTCATCCCGTCTTCGCCGACACCGTTTTCCGGCACGGTTCTGCTGATGCCGGCGCATCGCGTCCACATCGTCGACGTCCCTTTCACGCAGGCCTTCAGTGCCATGGCCAAGTGGGGCACCGGCCTGCGCGATATTGCTCCGTTGGTCGAGAAGCGGCTGACGCGCGACGTGACGGCATAAAGCAAGCCCGGGCGCGCGGCCCGCACCGCAGCGCTCAGTTGCTCGCCACGCCCAAGGCGGGCAGGAAATCGCCGCGCACGGCCAGGAAGCGAAGCTGCGCGGCCAGCAGCTTGTACCCTTCGTCGGCGCGCCGCTGCTGCGCCACATAGCGGCTGTCCAGCAGCTGCACCAGCTGCAGCAGGCTGCGCTTGCCGGCCTGGTATTGCAGTTCGCCGGCGCGCACCAGCTGGTCGTACTG
>JAFECZ010000605.1 GCA_018241905.1 Pseudomonadota bacterium | reverse complement strand
GGTGGCCGAGCGCTACCCCGACCTGAACAATGGCGACTACACGGCCGTCATCGATCAGCGCTCATACGACCGGCTGCAGGCTGCGCTCGAGGACGCGCGGGCCAAGGGCGCCGCAATCGTCAATCTGGCGCCGGGCCAAAAGCCCGATGCGCGGCGCCGCATCATGGCGCCCCACCTGGTGTTCGACCTGCGCGACGACATGGTGCTGTCGCAGCGCGAGATCTTCGGCCCGATCATGCCGGTGCGCACCTACAAGCAGCGCGAAGAGGTGGCGCGCTACGTCAACGGGCAGGACCGGCCACTGGCCTTCTATCCCTTTACCAACGACAAGGACCTGCAGCGCTACTACATCTCGCACGTGATGTCCGGCGGCGTGTCCATCAACGAAGGCTTGCTGCACCTGGCGCAGCACGACCTGCCCTTTGGCGGCGTGGGCCCCAGCGGCATGGGGCACTACCACTCGAAGGAAGGCTTCATCACCTTCTCGAAACTGCGGCCGGTGTTCCGGCAGGGGCCGCTGTCGGGCATCCAGATGTTCTTCCAGCCGCCCTACGCCGGGCGCGCCATGAAGCTGATGAACCTGCTCATTCGCCTGAAGACCTGAGCGGCGGCCACTCCGACGGCGCGTACAGCCGCAGGATGGCGAAGTAGCCCCGGCCCGGCACCGTGGCCAGCCAGCCCTGTGGGCTAGTTGAGGAACTGCATGTTCAGGCCGAAGAAGACCTGCCACTTGGGCTGGCCCGGCCCCTTGTCGGCCACCGACCATTGCGGCTCGACGAACAGGTTGTAGACCGTCTTGCCCTGCTTGATGACCTGCCCGACGCCCAGGCCCAGCGGCATGCTGTAGTTGTGGTTCTCGATGTTGTAGAGCCAGATGGGCGCCGCACGAAGGTAGGTGCCGCCGCCCAGTTGATAGAACGCGAAGGGCTGGAAGGCCGCCTGGTTGACCGTCTCGCGCGTGCTGCTGCCGGCAAAACTGTGCTGCCACGACAGCAGGTAGCCGTACTGGAACTTCGGGTTCGCGCCGTTGAACAGCACATTCACCAGGCCGGCGGACCATTTCTCGCTGCCCAGTTCGTCCTTGTCCGCGGTGGGGGCCGTGACCTGCGGCCCGAAGCCGAAGCTCACCGCGGGATTGCCGGTGTCGAAGAGATAGGCGGTGAAGATGTTCAGGTCGCCGATGCTCGTGCGCTTGGTGCCGTCGGGTGCCGTGGGAAAGGTGTTGACCGGCAGCGACGCCCGCAGCAGCCACTTGGTCTGCCCCACCGAAAACGGCGAGGCATAGCGCAGCCAGAACTGGTTGGCGGAATCATCGCTTTCGGTGAGCTTGCCGATGTAGTAGTTCTGCAGGTTGAAGGCCGTCATGTTGGCCAGCGGATTGTTGGCCTGCGCCGTCGAGGCGGCGGCATCCTCCTGGGCCAGCGCATGCCCGGCAAGGGCCAGGCTGCCGATCAGCAAGGCACAGGCCGCGCGCCGGTGCCGATGGGCAAAGAGATGTCGTGGTGACCGTTCCTGATTGAACGCGTAGTGCATTGCAGCCCTCCCTTGTTGTCAAAAAAATAGTCGCGAAGATAACCTGCAACGCCACTGCCCTCGGAACCCTCCCCGCTCGTCCCACGATTCCTGGATCGCATGGTATGAATCGAGTGAAGGGACTACTATCCAGAATCCGCAAGCGCGATACGACGCAGTGACCCATCCCTCCTTGTACGAACGCCACACCTACTCGGGCTTCGAGCCCGCGCACGCATTTGACGTCGTGTACGGAGGGCACTTCGAGCATCGCCTGCTTTCGCCCAAGCCGGCAACAATGGACCACCGGCGCCTCACGCTGGGCCATGTGCGCATCGAGACGGGCCGTTACGACTTTCCGGTTATTGCCCAGGGGGCCATGCCCAAGGACTGCGTGTGCATCGGCATGGTGGCCGAGGGCTGGGGCATCACGCGCTACAACACGCAGTCGATCGACGAGGGCGAGATCCAGGTCTACGGCCCGGGCGTCGAGCTGATGTATCACGCCGCGGGCGCCTCGCGCTGGATCAACTTCACCGTTCCGCACGCCGTCCTGCAGTCGATGACGGCCGAGCGCCTGGGCCGTCCGCTGAAGTTCCCTGCGCGGGTTACTTCGATCCGGATTGCGCCGCAAAGGCGCATCTACCTGCGCACGCTGGTCGACGACGCGATGGCGCTGGCAGGGTCGCTGCAGCCCGAGGGCATCGGCGCCAGGCTGGCGCTCGAAATGTCGCGCAGCCTCGTCACCGCCTATGCCGACGCGCTTTGCGCCGCGGACCTGGAACACCGGTCGTCCAGAACGCTGTCCGCGGACCGCCACTACCACCTGATCCTGGCCTGCGAACGCCTCTTGCAGAACCAGTTGGCAACCGACGTGGACCTCACGGAAATCGCACGGCGAAGCGGCTACAGCCTGCGCTCCATCGAGCACATCTTCAAGCAACGGGTCGGGATGACGCCGGGGCGCTGGTTCGCGAACATCCGGCTCAACGGCGCGCTGCGCGACCTGATCGCGCCCGGCGAAGGCTGCTCGGTGACCGAAGTCGCCACACGCTGGGGCTTTCGCCACCTGTCGCGCTTCGCCTCGCAATACCGCGGCACGTTCGGCGAGTTGCCCAGCCAGACGCTGGCACGTGCGCAGGCGCGCATGTAGCAAGGGCCCGGGTCAAGGAAAAAGGCTCCCGGTCGGGGGAGCCTTCTTCTCTTGTGGCGGTGAGCCGCCGACTACAGCGCCTTGACCAGTTCCGGCACGGCCGTGAACAGGTCCGCTTCCAGGCCGTAGTCGGCCACGCTGAAGATGGGCGCTTCGGGGTCCTTGTTGA
>JAFECZ010000604.1 GCA_018241905.1 Pseudomonadota bacterium | reverse complement strand
CCGGCGGCAGCATCAGGCCCTTCTGCGAGCCGCTGACCGTGACGTCCACGCCCCACTCGTCGTGACGGTAGTCGGCAGAGGCGAGGCCGGAGATCGTGTCCACCAGCAGCAGCGCCGGGTGGCCGGCCGCATCGATGGCGCGGCGCACCGCGGCGATGTCGGAGGTGACGCCGGTGGAGGTCTCGTTGTGCACCACGCACACGGCCTTGATGGCGTGCCCGGTGTCCTTGCGCAGGCGCGCCTCGATCATGTGGGCCTGCACGCCATGGCGCCAGCCTTCGGTGCCCGGCAGGCCGAGGAACTCGGGTCGAATGCCCAGGTTTTCGGCCATCTTCTTCCACAGTGTGGCGAAGTGGCCGGTTTCGAACATCAGCACCGTGTCGCCGGGGCTGAGCGTGTTCGACAGCGCGGCCTCCCAGGCGCCCGTGCCCGAGGCCGGGTAGATCACCACGGGGTGCTGGGTCTTGAAGATCTTCTTGATGCCGGCCAGCACCTTCAGGCCCAGGGCACCGAATTCGGGGCCGCGGTGGTCGATGGTCGGGTAGCTGATGGCACGCAGGATGCGGTCGGGGACCGGGCTCGGCCCCGGGATCTGCAGGAAGTGGCGGCCGACGGGATGGAAGTTGAGGTTCAGCATTGTTTTCTCACTTGGCATGTTGCACGCTGCATTTTGCATGCAAAAAACCAAGTGGCAACTTTTGACTGCGGTCGGTGTTTACCCCGAAGAAAAAATCGTTGACGCCCTCTTCCTCTGTGCTTATAGGCACCTGCTAGAATCTCCAGCATCGGGGATCTTAAATTTTGTATGCAAAATTCAATATCATCTGGTGAGGGGCTTTCCGCGTCGGTGCTGCCCGCCTTCGAGCGGCAGCGGCTGCACGACTCGGTGGTGGATCACCTGCGCAATTTCATCGTCGAAGGCGTCCTCAAGGGCGGCACCAAGCTCAAGGAGCGCGAGCTGTGCGAAACCCTGGGCATCTCGCGCACCCCGCTGCGCGAGGCCTTCAAGGTGCTGGCCGCCGAAGGCCTGGTCGAGATCTCGCCCAACCGCGGCGCCACCGTGTCGAGCCTGTCGGCCGTCGAGGTCCAGGACATGTTCGAGCTGATGGGCGGGCTGGAGGCGTTCTCGGGCCAGCTGGCCTGCGAGCGCATCACGCCGGTGGAGCTGGCGGAAATCAAGGCGCTGCACTACGCCATGCTCGCCTGCCGGGCACAGGAAGACCTGTCCGGCTACTACACCATCAACCGGCAGATCCACGACCGCATCAACCAGGCCGCTCGCAACAACGCGCTGCGGCAGACCTACCTGTCGATCAACCGCAGGCTGCAGGCCATGCGCTTTCGCTCCAACCTGCAAAAGACCAAGTGGGACAGCGCCATCAAGGACCACGAGGACATGCTCTCGGCGCTCGAGGCGCGCGACGGCCAGCGCCTGGGCGCCATCCTGCGCCAGCACATGCTGGACAAGCGCGAAGCGGTGCTGCAGCTCATGCTGGTCGACGAAAACGGAACGGCCAGCCAGTAACCCGGCAGCTGCATTTCATCCCTTACACTCGCACAAGTCAGGAGAGAGTCCCGCGCAGTTCACGCTGCGGCAGGGGCCGCCGAAGGCGCAGGGCCGGCCTGTTTGGCCAGGCCCGAACGCTCAGGCAAAAGGACTGACAAGGCGCCCTGCCCAATGAAAAAGGCAGGTCGTTTCCCGGCTGGAGAGAGGCGCATCGCAAGCAGGCATGCAAGCGTATGCGCCCACCGAAGGAGCAAACCCCGATCGTGGGGCGAATCTCTCAGGTAAAGCGGACAGCAGGGGTGGCCCATGGCTTGTTGTTGCCGTGGATTTCGACTGCCCCAATCTGGAGTCTGCGCCTTGACCGCCGCTTCCGAAGACCTGCTGAAGACCCCGCTTCATTCGCTGCACCTCGAACTGGGTGCACGCATGGTTCCCTTTGCCGGCTATTCCATGCCGGTGCAATACCCCAGCGGCCTGATGGCCGAGCACAAGCACACGCGCGAAGGCGCCGGCCTGTTCGACATCTCGCACATGGGCCAGCTGCGCCTGCAGGGGCCCGATGCCGCCGCCGCCTTCGAGAGCCTGATGCCGGTGGACGTGATCGGCCTGGCGCCGGGCAAGCAGCGCTACGGCCTGCTGCTCAATGACGAAGGCGGCATCCTCGACGACCTGATGTTCTTCAACGAGGGGAACGACCTGGGCGCGAAGGCCCCCTCGGGGGGCAGCGACCCGCATGCAATGGGGGCGCGTGGGGGCCAAAGCTTTTTCGTGATCGTCAACGGCGCCTGCAAGGCGGCCGACCTGGCCTTCATCCGCGAGCGCATCGGCCAGCGCTGCAACGTGGTTCCCATGCCCGACCATGCCCTGCTCGCCCTGCAGGGCCCGCAGGCCGCCGCGGTGCTGGCCCGCTTGTCGCCGGGCATCGAGCGCTTCGTGTTCATGACCGGCGGCGCGGTGCAGATCGGCGGCATTGCTGCCTTTGCCACGCGCAGCGGCTACACCGGCGAAGACGGCTTCGAGATCTCCGTGGCTGCCGACCAGGCCGAGGCGCTGGCCCGCCTGCTGCTGGCCCAGGCGGAGGTCAAGCCCATCGGCCTGGGCGCACGCAACTCGCTGCGCCTGGAAGCGGGCCTGTGCCTGTACGGCAACGACATCGACACCACCACCACGCCGGTGGAAGCCTCGCTCAACTGGGCCATCCAGAAGGTGCGCCGCCAGGGCGGCGCGCGCGAAGGCGGTTTTCCGGGCGCGGGCCGCATCCTCGACCAGCTGGCGGTGGCCGCCGACCTGGCCGGCCACGTCGACCAGCAACTGCTCACCCGCCGCCGCGTCGGCCTGGTGGCATTGG
>JAFECZ010000603.1 GCA_018241905.1 Pseudomonadota bacterium | reverse complement strand
ACCATGAAGCCGGTGATGTTCTGCAGGAACACCAGCGGGATCTTGCGCTGGCAGCACAGCTCGATGAAGTGCGCGCCCTTTTGCGCGCTCTCGGAAAACAGGATGCCGTTGTTGGCCACGATGCCGATGGGCATGCCCTCGATCTCGGCAAAGCCGCACACCAGCGTGGTGCCGAAGCGCGCCTTGAATTCATGGAACTCGCTGCCGTCGACGATGCGGGCAATGATCTCGCGCACGTCGAAAGGCTTGCGCGTGTCGGTCGGGATCACGCCGTAGAGCTCCTCGGCGCCATAGGCCGGCGCACGCGGCGCCTCGCCTTCGCCGGCCGGCCTGGCTGCGTTGAGGTTGGCCACCGCCGTGCGCGCCAGCGCCAGCGCATGCAGGTCGTTCTGCGCCAGGTGGTCGGCCACGCCGGACAGGCGCGTGTGCACGTCGCCGCCGCCCAGGTCTTCCGCGCTCACCACCTCACCGGTGGCGGCCTTCACCAGCGGCGGGCCGCCCAGGAAGATGGTGCCCTGGTTCTTCACGATGATCGATTCGTCGCTCATTGCCGGCACGTAGGCGCCGCCGGCGGTGCACGAGCCCATGACCACCGCGATCTGCGCGATGCCCTGGGCGCTCATGTTGGCCTGGTTGTAGAAGATGCGGCCGAAGTGGTCGCGGTCGGGAAAGACCTCGTCCTGGTTCGGCAGGTTGGCGCCGCCCGAATCGACCAGGTAGATGCAGGGCAGGCGGTTCTGCTCGGCGATCTCCTGCGCGCGCAGGTGCTTCTTCACCGTCATGGGGTAGTAGGTGCCGCCCTTCACGGTGGCGTCGTTGCACACCACCATGCAGTCCACGCCATTGACGCGGCCGATGCCGGCAATGATGCCCGCGCCCGGCGCGTCGCCGTTGTACATGCCGTGCGCGGCCAGCGGCGAGAGTTCGAGAAATGGCGTGCCCGGGTCCAGCAGCTGCGCCACGCGGTCGCGCGGCAGCAGCTTGCCGCGCGCGGTGTGCTTGGCGCGCGCCGCTTCGCCGCCCCCGGCCTCCACTTGCGTGAACTGGGCGCGAAGGTCGTCGACCAGCGCGCGCATGGCCGAAGCGTTGGCCTGGAAAGCCTCGGAGCGAGGGTTGAGTTGGGTGACGAGTTTGCTCATGTTTGTTCTTCAGGTCTGGGTGTGCGGCGCCGTCGTGCGCGATGATGCGGACCACAAGCTCTTTCTGCTGGCCGACTTTCCGCCGTCGTGAATACCGTTGAAACCGTCCTCGTGGTGCTGATGCTGGGCGCCATCACGGGCATTGCCGCCCGCTACCTGCGCGCCATTCCGCTGCCCTTGATCCAGATCGCGCTGGGCGCGCTCATCTCTTGGCCGCGCCAGGGCCTGCACATCGAATTCGATCCGGAACTGTTCCTGCTGCTGTTCATTCCGCCGCTGCTGTTCTCGGACGGCTGGCGCATTCCCAAGCGCGAATTCTTCAAGCTGTACAAGCCCATCCTGCGGCTGGCCTTCGGCCTGGTGCTGGTCACGGTGCTGGGCCTGGGCTGGCTCATTCACTGGATGATTCCGCAGATGCCGCTGACGGTGGCCTTCGCACTGGCGGCCGTCGTCTCGCCCACCGACGCGGTGGCCGTCTCGGCCATCACGCGCAACCTGGGCATGCCGGCCAAGACCATGCACATCCTGGAGGGCGAGTCGATGCTCAACGACGCATCGGGCCTGGTGGCGCTGAAATTCGCGGTGGCCTTCACGCTCACGGGCCTGTTCTCCTGGACCGGCGTGGCGCGTGAATTCGCCTGGGTGGCCTTGGGCGGCCTGGCGGTGGGCGCGGGGCTGGGCTGGGGCTTTGCCTGGCAGCGCGACGTGGTCACCCGCCGCGTGGGCGACGTGGCCGCCACGCAGATGGTGATGCTGATCCTGCTGCTGCCCTTCGCCGCCTACATGCTGGGCGAGCGCCTGGGCGTCTCGGGCATCCTGGCCGCGGTGGCAGCCGGCTTTGCCACCAACTACGCCGACCTGCAGCGCGGCGACTTCATTGCCGAGCGCATGCAGACGGCCGGCGCCTGGGCCATGATCGAATCGGCTTTCAACGGCGCCATCTTCCTGATGCTGGGGCTGCAACTGCCTTCCATCGTGGCCAGCATGGCCGGCTCCGAGTACGCGGGCTGGCAGCTTGCAGGATACGTGCTGGCCATCTGCGCCGCGCTGCTGATCATGCGCTGGGGCTGGCTGCAACTGGCCGTGCAGGGCAGCCTCTGGAAGGCCCACCTGGAAGGCAAGATGCTGCGCGGCCCCTCCAAGCTGCTCAACCTGGCCAGCACCCTGGCGGGCATCCGCGGCGCGGTGACGCTGGCCGGCGCCCTGTCGGTGCCGCTGGTGATGACCGACGGCCGCACGCCCTTTCCGGCACGCGACCTGCTCATCTTCCTGGCCACCGGCACCATCATCGTGACGCTGGTGCTCGCGAGCATCGGCCTGCCGCTGATCCTGCGCCGGCTTCCGCAGGCTGCCGACCCGCTCGAAGCCCGCGAGGAACGCGAGGCGCGCCTGGCCGCCTGCCGCGCCGCCATTGCCAGCCTGGCACTCGACCCGGACCGCCCCGAGGCCGCCGATGCCGACTGGGTGACGCAGCACCAGGAGACCGTGGGCCGCCTCACGGCGGACTACCGCCGGCGCATGGGCCTGCTGGAGGACCACGGCGAAGGCGCCACGCCCGAGGCGCGCGCCGAATCGCCCGAGGCGCAGCGCCAGCGCAACGAGCGCTACCTGATGGAGCTGGAGCTGCGCCTGAAGTGCCTGCACATCGAACGCGACACGCTGTACGCAGAGCGCCACGCCCACCGCATCAACGACGAATCGCTGCGCAGCCTGGTGGCCGAACTGGACTTGT
>JAFECZ010000602.1 GCA_018241905.1 Pseudomonadota bacterium | reverse complement strand
GGCTTCGGGCGGGCACGAGCACCGGGCACGCGGGCGCCTGCGCAGCGGGGCCGACGGGCGCTTTCACTTCCGCTCCATCCTGGCGGTGCCCTATCCGATTCCGCACGACGGCCCGGTCGGCCGCATGCTGGAGGCGCTGGGCCGCCATCCGTGGCGCCCGGCGCACCTGCACTTCATGATCGTGGCGCCCGGCCACGAGCGGCTGATCACCCACATCTTCCGCGAGGGCGGCACCTACCTGGATTCGGATGCGGTGTTCGGCGTGCGCTCCACGCTGGTGGCCGACTGGGTGCGCCACGAGCCGGGCCCGGCGCCGGACGGAACGCGCTGCGAGGTGCCGTTCTACACGCTGCACTACGACTTCGTGCTCAACCCGGCCGCCCCCGAGGTGCAGGCGTGATCCGGCACATCGTCATGTGGCGCCTTGCCGGCGAGTCCTACGCCGTCCACCCCGAGCACCTGCGCGTGCGGCAGGAACTGGGCACGTTGCGCACTTCACGCCACCAGGTCGACTACCAGTACAGCTGAATCGGAGACACCCCATGCCCCAATCCTTCGTCTACCAGGCGCTGCCAGGCCGCGTGGTCTTCGGCGCCGGCGCCTTGCAGCAACTCGAGGCCGAGGTCGACGCACTGGGCGCGCGCCGTGCCTTGGTGCTGAGCACGCCGGACCAGCGCGGCACCGCAGAAGCCATTGCTGCGCGGCTGGGTGCCCGCGCCGCGGGCGTGTTCGACCGGGCGACGATGCATGTTCCCATCGAAGTGGCCCGCCAGGCGCGCGAGGTGGCCCGCGAGCGCGGCGCCGACTGCGCCATCGCCATCGGCGGCGGCTCCACCATCGGGCTGGGCAAGGCGATCGCGCTGGACAGCGGCCTGCCGATCCTGGCCATACCCACCACCTACGCCGGCAGCGAGATGACGCCCATCTACGGCCTCACCCAGGATGGCGAGAAGCGCACCGGCACCGATGCGCGGGTGCTGCCCCGCACCGTCATCTACGACCCGGAACTGACGCTGACGCTGCCGGTGGCCCTGTCGGTCACCAGCGGCATCAACGCCATGGCCCATGCGGCCGAGGGGCTGTACGCCGCCTCGGGCAATCCGATCAGCCGCCTGATGGCCAAGGAAGGCATCCGCGCGCTGGCCGCCGGCCTGCCGGGCGTGCACGCCAACCCGAAGGACATCGAGGCGCGCAGCGCGGCCCTGTACGGCGCCTGGCTGTGCGGCACCGTGCTGGCCCAGGGCGGCATGGCCTTGCACCACAAGCTGTGCCACACGCTGGGCGGCAGCTTCAACCTGCCCCATGCGCAGACGCACACGGTGGTGCTGCCCCATGTGCTGGCCTTCAACTCAACCCATGCCCAGGAGGCCATGCGCAGCATGGCCGAAGCACTGGGCACCCGGGGCGATGCGGCCGGTGCCGTGTGGGACCTGGCCCATGGCAACGGCGTGCCCACGTCGCTGCGCGAACTGGGCATGGCCGAGGCCGACCTGGACCGCGCCGCCGACATCGCCACCGAGCGGCCCTACTGGAACCCGCGCCCGGTCGACCGCGCCGCGGTGCGCGCCGTGCTGCAGGCCGCCTTCGAAGGCGCCCGGCCCGACTGAATCTCGAAGAACCCCTTTGCCCCACATTCCAACGGAGACAAGACACAAATGAGCACCCCGCAAGCCAATCCACGGCAAGGCCCGGATTCCTCCTACGACGTGGCCGTGATCGGCTACGGCCCCACGGGCCTGGTGGCGGCCTCGCTGCTGGGCCAGGCCGGCTACCGCGTGGTGGTGGTCGAGCGCTGGCCCACCATGTACGGCCTGCCGCGCCTGACGCACATCGACGGCGAGGCTGCGCGCATCGTGCAGGCCAGCGGCAACGTCGACCAGGCGATGCGCGATTCGATGCCGCTGCACACCTACCACTATGTCAATGCCGAGGGCGAGCTGCTGCTGGAGCTGGCGTGGAAGGGCAAGCAATGCGGCTACACGGCGCACAACTCCATCTACCAGCCCGACATCGAGGACGCCATTCACGACCGCGTGGCCTCGCTGCCCAATGTCGAGCTGTTCCGCGGCTGGGAGGCGGTGTTCCTCAAGCAGGAGGCCGACGGCGTCACGGTGGCCATCCAGCGCACCAACAGCGGCAAGGACGGCTCATCCGAAGCACAGTGGGCCGAGCCCGCGCAGACTTTCAGCGCCCGCTACGTGGTCGGCGCGGACGGCGCCAACAGCTTCGTGCGACGCACCCTGGGCATCGAGCGCAACGACTACGGCCACAAGCACCGCTGGCTCAACCTCGACTCCGAGAACCTCTCGGACGCGGCCGAGCGCTTCAAGCTGCTGACCATCTTCTGCGACCCCGAGCGCGGCCACATGTACATGCCCATCGGCCATAACCGCACCCGCTTCGAAGTGCGCCTGCTCGACGGCGAAAGCATCGAGGACTGGGAAGACCCGGCCCAGGGCTGGCGCTGGCTGCAGCAGAAGTACGGCGTGGGTCCGCAGGACTTCAAGTTCCTGCGCAACGTGGTCTACACCTTCCAGACGCGCATGGCCGAACGCTGGCGCGAGGGCAACGTGCTGCTGGGCGGCGATGCGGTCCACGCCATGATGCCGTACATGGGGCAGGGCGCCTGCTCGGGCATGCGCGACGGCATCAACCTGGCGTGGAAGCTGGACCTGGTGCTCAGCGGCCGGGCCTCGCCCGCGCTGTTGGACAGCTACGAGGCCGAGCGCCGCCCGCACGCCCAGAAGATCATGGAGATGTCGCTGTTCCTCGGCCAGGTGACCAACGAGGAAGACCGCGACAAGGCCGCCGCGCGCGACGAAGCATTCCGCACCCACACCATGCCGCCGATGCCGCCCTTCCCGAAGGTGGAAACCGGCGTGGTGCATCG
>JAFECZ010000601.1 GCA_018241905.1 Pseudomonadota bacterium | reverse complement strand
CTGCATGACGAAGAACATGCCCTTGACGTTGACGGCGAACAGGCGGTCGAAGGAATCGGCATCGGCCTGCAGCAGCGGCGCCATCTCGAACACGGCCGCATTGTTGACCAGCGCGTGCACCGGGCCGGAGTGGTCGATGGCCGCGGCAACGAACGCATCGATGTCTTGCGCCTGCGTCACGTCGCCCGCCAGGTACTGCAGCGCGCCGGCGTGAAGCATCTGCAGTTCCTTGACGCCGTCGGATGCCTGCGCCGCGCGGTCCACCAAGGTGACGCGGGCGCCCGCCTGTGCGCAAGCCTGGGCAATCGCCAGGCCGATGCCGCCACCGGCGCCGGTGACCAGTACGTGCCGCTGCGCAAGCCGGCTGTTCACGGCGTGCTCCCGCCGCCAATGAGCGCCGCGTGCCGCTGCATGGCCTGCCGCACGGCATCCACCAGCCGCGCATCGCCGGCCAGTTCGTTCCACAGCGACGCCTCGCCGCAGAAGGCCGCCACCGGGTCGGCTGCGTCGCAGATGGCGTGGGCCGCGGCGGCGTCCATGGCCTGGTCCTGGTATTCGTAGGGCAAGGCGCCGGCATGCCAGCGCTGCAGGAAGCCCAGGAAGAGCGCGGGCAGCACCGCCACGCTCGCGATCGGCTGGCCGGCGGCAAGACGCTCTCGAATGGTGGGGGCGATGAAGCCCGGGATCTTGGAGAACGCGTCCATGGCCACCCGCTGGTTGGTGTCGCGCACGGCCTCGTTGCCGAATCGCTCCAGCACCACGTCGCGGTAGTTCGGCAGGTCGACCGGGCTGGGTGCGCCGGGCCGGTCCAGGCAGGGAATCACATCGTCGGTGATGTAGTCGTAGGCCAGCTGGCGAATGCCCGGCGAACGCGCGCCTTCGTGGATGAAGTGCATGCCCGCCAGCGTGCCGGCCCATGCAATGCAGCTGTGACTGCCATTGAGGATGCGGATCTTGGCCTCTTCGTAGGGCGCGACCGACTCGACCATCTGCACGCCAACCTGCTCCCACGCGGGGCGGCCGCTGGCGAAGTCGTCCTCGATCACCCACTGGATGAAGCTCTCGCCGCCCACCGGCGCCGCATCGTCCCGGCCCGTGGCCTGGCGTACGCGCTCGCGCAACTCGGGCGGCGGGCGCGGCGTGATGCGGTCCACCATCGAATTGGGGCAGCTTGTGCACGTTTCCATCCAAGCCAGAAGCGGCGCATCGGCCACCCGAACGAGGAAGGCGCGCAGCATGGCGCGAAAGCGCTCGCCGTTGTGGCGCAGGTTGTCGCAGTTGAGCAGCGTGACCGGCCCCGCACCTGCCGCCATGCGGGCGCGCAGCATCGCAGCAACGGCACCGAAGATGGTGGCGCCGGCTTCGCCGCGCTGCAGCTTCTGCACGTCGGCCACGATGTCCGGCGCCGCCGTGTCGAGCTGGCCCGCCGCATCGAGGCAGTAGCCGGCCTCGGTCACCGTGAAGGAGATGATGCGAGTCGCGGCCTGCGCGGCCACCTCGATGGCCGAGGCCAGCGTGGCGTCGTAGGGCAGCACACGGCGGATGGCTTCGATACGCTGGTAGCGGTACTCGCCTGCGGGCGACACGGTTTCCAGCGTGTAGGCCCCGCCCTGCCCTTGCAGCGCGGCCAGCAGGTCGGCCATCTCGGGCCGGATGTTGGTGCCGACGATGGACCAGCGCGTGTCGCCCGCGTCGATCAGCGCCTGCAGATAGGCCGCCTGGTGCGCCCGGTGAAAGGAGCCGAGACCCAGGTGCAGCATCACCGATTCGGATGCAGCCGAATAGGACATGGGAAGTTCCGAAAAGAAAAAGGGACGAAGGCGGCAGCGTTCAGGCGTGCAGCGCACGGCCTTCGCGGTTGAACAGGTGCAGCACCGAGGGATCGAGCTCCACCTGCACGTTCTCGCCGGCCTTGAGCGGCGTGCGCTCGTTCTGCCGGGCGATGAGCTGCGTGCCGTTCACGTCGACGTGGATAAGGGTGTCGGCGCCCAGCGCTTCGATCAGGTCCACCCGGCCGGGTTCGCCCACGCCGCGGCCTTGCGGATACACGCGCACGCCTTCGGGCCGCACGCCCAGGAAGCCGTCCGCCGGCAGCCGGCCGCGGCTCAGTTGCGAGAACGAGGGCACGGCGTCGGCCGCCACCATGTTCATCGACGGCATGCCGATGAACTGCGCGACGAAGCGATTCGCCGGCCGGTCGTACAGCTCCAGCGGCGTGCCCACCTGCTCGATCAGGCCGTCCTTGAGCACCACCACGCGGTCGGCCAGCGTCATGGCCTCGACCTGGTCGTGCGTCACGTAGATGGTGGTGGCGCCCAGGGTCTTGTGCAGCTTGTGGATTTCCACCCGCGTGTTGCCGCGCAGTGCGGCGTCGAGGTTGGACAGCGGCTCGTCGAACAGGAACACCTTGGGCGAGCGCACGATGGCCCGGCCAATGGCCACCCGCTGGCGCTGGCCGCCCGACAGCTCCTTGGGCGTGCGGTCCAGGTATTGCGTGAGGTTGAGCGAGGTGGCCGCCTGGTTCACTTTCTGCCGGATGGTCTGCTGGTCGACTCCGGCCAGCTTGAGCGCGAAGGACATGTTGTCGTACACGCTCATGTGCGGATACAGCGCGTAGCTCTGGAACACCATCGCCAGCCCGCGCTTGCCCGAGGCCACGTGGCTGATGTCCTGCCCGTCGAGCACCAGCTTGCCGCCGCTGATAGGCTCCAGCCCCGCGATGAGGCGCAGCAGCGTGGACTTGCCGCAGCCCGAGGGCCCGACGAACACGATGAACTCGCCCTTCTCGATGGCGAGGTTGACGCCCTTGATGATGTGGGCGTCTCCAAAGCTCTTCGTGATGTCCTGAAGTTCTAGGTAAGCCATGTCTCTGTCTCCCTGCTTGATCACTTG
>JAFECZ010000600.1 GCA_018241905.1 Pseudomonadota bacterium | reverse complement strand
GCACCACTGGCACCTGCGCCGGGTTTGGTACCGGTGGCCGTAGTCGGCTGGGCCGGTGCCGCAGTTGGCGGCGGCGGCTTGGCGGGATCAAAGCCGGATTGCTGGACGGCCCATGAATAGCAGGCCGACTCATCCTTCTTCTGCTGATCGGGGCTCTGGCCTTTCGCGGGATACACATACTGCTGCCCCCAGGCCGCTGCGGAAAGAAAAACCAGCAGCGCCATTGAACTCAACTGGCGTCCTGACATTGCATCTCCTCCAGGTCCATCGGCGACACAAGGACCTGATCGTGCATGTGCCCAGTCGTCAGGTGAGTTCGCCCAGCACTCCCGGTCGCCACGATAGCGCCTTGCGCGATTCAATTGCAAGCGGCACTTTTACCAAACCGGCAGCCAGCTTTTCCAGGCGGGGGCGATGACCGGGTTCACGACGGCGGACCTCTGCGACCGCCACGGCAGCAAAGCGCAGCTGCGTGCGGCCAGCAAGCCCGAGCAGCTGCACAGAGGCTGCCAAGCTCAGGCTGCCGAGCTTCCCGCCAAGGCCTTCTTCAACTCACCGCTGTCGATCAACTTCTGCAAATCAGAGGCACCGCCAATCAGCGTGCCCTTTACGAACACCATCGGAAATGTGGGCCAGCCGGTCCACATCTTGAGCGCATTGCGCTCCCTCCAGGTGTTGAAATAGCTTCCGTACTCCAAATAACGAAACGGCTGGCCAGCGGCTTCCAGCGCCTTGCGCGCTTTCTTGGGGAAGGGATTCAACCCCATGCCGACCACCACCACGTCGTTGGTGTCCACCGCCTGCATGACCTCTCGCACGATACCCTGCTGGTGCTCGGCGATCTTGCTGCGGATGTCGGGATGGATGCGGGCTTCGTCGAGAATCGGACGTGGCATAGGCACTTCGGTGCATTGGTGGATGCGGACGAATGTATCGCAACCGTGCGGCAGGACCGCACGGCATCACCGCACATCGAGGTCCTTGCGCTGAGAGACCGGTTTTGGTCGAGATACGCAGGTGCTCACATGCCCGGTGCAGGGCTGGCAAGGTGGAGCAACCGCAGGCATTAGGCGACTCATTCCTTCTTCATTCCGGGCTCGACCCAGCGAACAGATGCCACGCTAGGCCTTCAGTCCTGCAATAGAAAGCGCCTCGCCAAGGGAGGCCGCCAGTGCGGGCGCACAGTTGACGCCAGAGAATTGGCGACCAAATCGGAACGTCGGATGCAGTTCCAGGACCCTTGCCGCGGCCGCCTTGGCATCGTCCAGGCGCCCGAGCCTGACGAGCGCGGCCGTCAGCTGTACGTGGGTAATGCTGTGCGCCGGGTTGGCTTGGACGGATTTGTAGGCTGAATGCGCCGCCTCTTCGTAGCGGCCAATGTGGAAGTGGCTCAGCGCCTGCGCGTCGAATGCGGCCCACGCCCATGAATCGAAGGGGCTCAGGCGCAGTCCGCGCTGGCTCCATTCGATCGAACGCTCGGCTTCGCCGCGCCACGCGAGCATGACGCTGCCGAGTATGTAAGTCAGGGCCGAGGACGGGCTGATGGCAATGGCGGCGTCCAACGCGGTGAATGCTGCGGCGTGATCGTGCGCATCCATGCCGATGGAGAAGCCGGCCCAGGTCAGGGCAAGCGCGTCGTCCTGCCCGTGCTGGATGGCCGCGCGCGCGTGGTGAATCGATGCGGCGCGCTCGGCCTCCTGAAGTCCGGCGCGAAGGAACAGGCAGTGGTGGCACATCGCTGCATTGCCGTGCGCCAGCGCATAGGCGGGCTCAAGCGCAATCGCGCGCTCAAGAAGTGCGAGCGCCCGGGTCACTTGCTCCGGCATGCCCGAGTCGACGTCTGGCTGGGCTCGCAGGACCAAGTCATAAGCGTCCAGGCTGTCGGGGCGCTTGCGACCAACTCTCCTGATCTCGGCGCGCCGCATGCTCGGCGCGATGGCGCCAACGACCCACAGCGCGATCTCGTCCTGCAGGGCAAAGATGTCTCCGTATGGCCGGTCAAAGCGCTCGGCCCACACCTGCGCGCCGGTGGAGACGTCTACGAGCTGGGCCGTGACGCGCACGCGATCGAGGGACCTGCGCACGCTGCCTTCGAGCACATAGCGCACGCCCAACTCGCGGCCCGCGTCCTTCGCGTCCACGGTGCGTCCCCGGTAGAAGGCCGTCGAGCTTCGCGCAATGACGAACAACCAGTTGACGCGTGACAGACCGGTGATGATGTCGTCGACGGTCCCTTCGATGAAGTAGTCCTGATCGGTATCCTCGCTCAGGTTCACGAATGGTAGAACCGCCACCGAGGGCTTGTCAGGCAAGGTCAGTGTGGGCGCGGCGACGGCAGCCACCATTCGATTCCGGTCCAGCGGTGCGACGGCCGGGCCAACGTAGCGATAGCCCCGGCGCGGCAAGGTCTCGATCCAGTCCGGCCCCCCGCCCAACTCTGCAAGGACTCGCCGGACGGCAGCCATCTGCACTGTCAAGTTGCTGTCCTCGATGGCCAGGCCGGGCCACGCCGCCTCGATCAATGCCTCCTTGGACACAGGCACGCCAGCGCGTTGCGTCAGCAGCACCAGCAGGGCGACGGCCCGTCTGCCGAGCGACGCGGGCTCAGCCCCACAGAACAGGATCCCCGCATCGGCGTCGAGCCGGAACGGACCGAACTCCAGGATCGTCGACATGGATGAAAAGGATACTCCTTGCAACCTTTTTCGGAAGTATTTCGGAACGGCTTCGCGACTTGCCGAAGTTGCAGGCAGATCATGCGGACACTGCTGCATTGAAGACGCGGCAGAGACGGAGGATTCAATGAGCGCCACCACAGCCAGACCGGTCATCTGCATGCCCTCCGAACCTGTCGGCAACGAGCGCGTCGTGCTTGCAGGCCAACCGATGGTCTTTCTC